>NZ_NJBR02000100.1:0-3475 GCF_002204235.2 Wolbachia endosymbiont of Wuchereria bancrofti | reverse complement strand
TATAAGAAAAATTAAACATAACACACCTAGTTTAATAATGTGCTTTTGTCACTTAAATAAAGATTAAAGATAAATTTAGGCCTAAAATATCCCCATATAAGAGTTTCTTAAGGTCTGTAAAGTGGGCTTTGCATTTCTGTTGGCTGCTTAAATTCCTGGAATCAAAATGCTCGTGCAGTTGTGTACGTGGTGCTGGAATCTAGCTTATGATCAGCCATATGATATAGAAATGAACTTCGTTAATCATGTGAACTTTCACAGAAAATAGACTTAGGTATTTTCAACTTTTGTTTGTATACTAAGTCAAAATGCTTACCTTCAGCACGTAGATGGATATAATAAAGTCTGTTTCATTACTACCAACAATATTACTAATACTAACCGCTGGTGTTTATCTATCAGTTAGGCTGAAATGGTTACAGATATTTAGGTTACCACATGCCCTTTCACTTATTGGAGTTAAGAAAGGGGAAAATAAATTTTCCTCTATAGCTGCCCTATTTACAATCTTAGGAGGAAATTTAGGAGTAGGGAATATTTCAGGAACTGCTGTTGCTCTAAAAACAGGAGGACCAGGTTCTATTTTGTGGATGGCAATAATTGTTGTTATCACTTCTGTAATAAAATATGTCACTTGTTACCTGAGTATAAAGAACAGAAAGAAAAAGAATGGACGGTTTATAGGTGGCCCTATGGCCTACATGGTTGATGCATTTAACTCTAGAAAAGCTACAGTTGTATTCCTAGTTATTATGATAATGGTTTCGATAATCGTCGGTAACCTCGTTCAGGTAAATTCCCTGTCAATACCACTTGATATGATAAATGTACCTGTGGTCACTGGTGGAATTATTATGACCATAATATTTTTTGTTGTTGCGGCTCTTAGCTTAAAAAAAATCAAAATTTTCATATCAGCTATGATACCGATAATGACGATAAGTTACCTCACACTTTGCGGTATTATATTATTTAAATTTAGTGAAAATATTCTTCCTTCTCTAAAGCTAATAACAAGCAGCTTTTTTACAACTAGTAGCTTTAACTTTGGTTTATCTTTAGGTTTAGTTTTAGAAACGTTAACTATTATTCAAGTAGGAACTTTACGAGGTATTTTTGCAACAGATATAGGGCTTGGTCTCGAAGGAATTGTACACTCTTCAATCATTCCTAAGAGAAATAACAATAAATTTATTATCGAACAGAGTCTAATCACAATAATATCGCCTTTTATAGTTGCATTTGTAGTATTTATTACAACAATGGTACTGCTTGTTACAGATTCTTGGGCTACTGGTTTAGAGAGTACTAACATGTGCATATTTGCTTTCAGAAAAGCAATGAGTTGGCCTTATATTGACTATCTAATCATGGCCATAATGTTTTGTTTTGCTTTTACTACTATTTTTACCTGGTTTTTTTGCTCGAAGCAGACAATATATTATGTATCTCAAAATGATAAATACACTAAAATCTGGATTATAATTTTCACTGCAATTATCCCACTTGGTTCAATAAGTAAGGTTCAGTTGCTATGGGATGTTGCCGATATTTCGATCGCTGCTTTATTGTTTATCAATATATTAGCTATACTCAAACTGACTTCTCGAGATCCAGAAGTGTTCACTGTGAGCAGCAGATATCTGAAGTTGAATCAGCGATTCTCAACAAAAACAAAACTAGAAACTGGCTAGCTATTCTCATATTAAGGGGTTGATTTTCATGCTCGTTACTTGTATAGTTCGTGTCATTACGTTAACAGTACAACTTTCTTTTATAAAAATTTAATCATTTTTCATAATAATAATACTAGCTAAAGCTAAAAAGTGAAGGGTTATTAGTGAGGAAGAATATGAAAGTTAAGAGTACATAGCAGGAATACAGCTATCATGAATTCATTCAAAATTTTTCATTTTTATTCGATTAAGATAAAAAGAGAAAATGACCTAAATTTACAACGTTAGAGCTGGTTTGGGTACAGTAAAGTTTTTAATAAAACACGCCGACTGGGATTGAGATGGAGATAAAGACAAAAATAAAGCGTATAGCGTTATTCTTTAAAGATACAACAAGATAAAGGGAGATAGACAAGAGCTTCAAGAAAAAGTCAAAGAAGAGTGGAGGAAGTATATTAAAGATGGTATTAAAGAAGTTTCAATGTACGGTAATCACGCAAGTGTTACGCTGGAGGACAACAAGAAAGAGTTTAAAATCAGCAAATTTTTAAATAGTGATTTTTGTTAGAAGAATGGAATCTCTGGATTTTCAACGTTGCACGGTGATGAAAAGAGCGGAACGCACGGTTTTGTTGCTGAGGAAGGAGAAGGGAAAAACAAGAAAAAAAAGGCATTATGTCGTACCGATGGTTCACATGAAATGACTCTGAATTGGCCAGTAAAAGGGGAAACCCATATAATTAAGATACGCATTTATCCTGATGGAGAGAAATTGACGGAGATTATTTAAGTGACTACCAAGATAAAAAGATAAATGCTGCTGCAAACAAAGACGTAAAATTATGGAATTTGTCTTTAGAGGATGCATTAAAAAAAGGAAGAGAGATAAAAAATGAAGTGCGACATCAGGACAGTAATAAGCTGTTATTTGAAGTTGCAACAGAAAGTGATGGTGATAGAGATATTAGCGTTTAAGCTATTGATATGAATCGAGAGGTTAATTCTCAGAACATTGGATTATGGCCTAATAGTGAAGACGGGTCAGGTTACGGCAGTCAAGAAGAGAATCTTCAGGACGGAAGAACTTCTCCACTACTGCTACTTAGCACTAATTCACTTCCATCTAAAAAAGATGTTTCCAATGAGCAAGGGAAAAGCACCTCTACCAAGTCTGTGAGCTAAAATCAAGATGATGAACAAAATGAAATAAGTTCTAACACAGTTGACGTAGCGCAAAAACAATTCTTAGAGAACATTCTAGCAAATATAAACGAAGGCAAACAATATGACCCTATACGTAAGTGGTTAAAGGGCAAAATTAAAGGTAGAGAAAAAAATCAAAATTTGTACGTGCTAAAAAAAAGCTGTCTCCAAAAAGTGGCCAAGGTGATAGCTCTCATAGTAATGAACAGAAACCTAAAGGAGAAGAGTTAAATTACCGAAAAACACATGAAGCATTAGAAAGGTAGAAGGAAAAATGGCCAAGTAATTATAAAAGAATTGACAAAGTTAACGCATCATCTTCAACAAAGCAAGGAAAGACTGGAAAAGTGGGAGTTCAAACTGATGGAAAAATCCGTGAATTATTTGATGAGAAAGACAAATATATCAGAACAGAATTCTCAAATCCAAACCCGATTCCTTCTAATAGATCAGGAAAACCAAGAAGTTAGGCTAGCTTTGTTGCATAGCTACCAGCTACCTAAGTAGCTTACAGAAATGCAAAAAACTACTCAACAAACTTTACCAGCTTCCTTATTGTAACATTGAAGCTAATTACTTATTTTCTCTATACAGAT
>NZ_NJBR02000099.1:0-16295 GCF_002204235.2 Wolbachia endosymbiont of Wuchereria bancrofti | reverse complement strand
TAAGGGTAATGCAGAAGTTTTTCAATAATTTCTTTATAAAAAAAGAAGATTAGTTGGTTTTTTAACTAGTCTTTAAAAAAGACAAAAAGAACAATGCAATGTGAGTTGTTTACTGTTCTCTCAAAAACTTGGCGCTTATTACATTACTTAATAAGCGAGATTCAGCTAACGTAGATAAAAATTTATAAGACATGGAGTGTCTATATAAGAAAAATTAAACATAACACACCTAGTTTAATAATGTGCTTTTGTCACTTAAATAAAGATTAAAGATAAATTTTAGGCCTAAAATATCCCCATATAAGGGGTTCTTAAGGTCTGTAAAGTGGATTTCTCGCTCCGGCTCTCTGTTTTTAAATCATGATGTTCGTGCAGTTGTTTGTTGAAGCACTGGCATGACAATAAAAGAGTGGATTACTCAACCGTAACAGATTTGGCCAGGTTTCTTGGACAATCGGCATCTAGCCCTTTTTCTACTGCAACAGAATAGGCAAGAAATTGCATAGCAACACTATAAATTATTGGAGAGATAAAATTATCAATGTCTGGAAGTTGAATTACGTCTTTACAAATCTCTCTTAAGAATGGCACTCCTTGCTTATCACTAAAAGCAATCACTTTGCCTTTTCTTGCGATGACTTCTTGTATGTTGGACAATGTTTTAAAAAATAAATTGTCGTATGGAATAATTGCTATAACAAGTACAGATGAATCTATCAAGGCAATTGAACCATGCTTAATCTCCCCTGCTGCAATACCAATAGTATTAATGTATGAAAGTTCTTTTATCTTCAATGCACCTTCCATTGCAACTCCATACGAACTTCCTCTACCAATTAAAATAACGCTATTGTGTTCCAATATAATGTCTGATATGTGTTGTATTTTTATCACATTTAAAACGTACTCAACGTATTCTGGAATAGAATTGATAGCATTACTTAGCTGCTTTGTTCTTTTTTCATCCATTGTATCTTTTATTTTTGCAAGCTCTAAGGTAAAGCATGCTAAAATAGCAAGTTGCGTGGAAAAGGTTTTTGTTGAAGCAACACCAATTTCTGGCCCAGCAAGAGTATGTAACACAATATCTGAGTTTTTTTCAATGCCGCTGTTAAACGTGTTAGTTATGCTAATGATTGTTTGCTTTTGTGATTTCGCATAGCGTAATGCCTCCATGGTATCCGCAGTTTCGCCGGATTGTGAGATGAATAATCCAATGCTCCCTTCTTCTAGTCTTATGTTGCTATACCTAAATTCTGATGAGATTTCCAAGTATACCCGCACTTGAGCAACACTTTCCAACCAATATTTCGCTATTAGCCCAGCAAAGTAAGATGACCCGCACCCAACTATAGTAATGTAACTAAGTTCGGAAAATAATTTTTTACTGGTAGATATTACCTCTGTATACTTTTTATAAAATTGATTTATTGTTTTGTTTAATACACAGGGCTGCTCAAAAATCTCCTTTAGCATGAAGCTAGAGTAACCGTTTTTGCTGATTAGAAAGCTACTTGAACTATTGTTTTCTATGCTGCGTTTTACTTGTGCACCGTTGTTATATATACTCACTCCGCTAGATTTTATCACTGCAACGTCATTATCCTCCAGGTACGATATTCTTTCCACCAGTGTATTTAAAGTGTTAGAATCAGATGCAGCAAATATAGTATTATAGTTATAGCCTATTGCTAAAGGTAAACTCCTTTTCGCAACAAATAGAACATCTGGATATTCCGCAAATAATAGGACTAAAGCGAATGAGCCGTGTAGGCTGCTTAAACACTTAAATAGAGAATCAATAGGTGATAATCCTTCATTAAGATATAGGGTTAACATATTTGGTATAACCTCTGTGTCGGTGTCAGTATGAAACGGTATTCCCCTTTCTTCTAAACCCTTTTTTAGCAGATTGTAATTCTCGATTACGCCGTTGTGAGCAACAACAACGTTATTTGTACGAATGGGATGAGCATTTTTAAGGTCAGGGATTCCATGTGTAGCCCAACGAGTATGGGCTATGCCAACCGTACTGCTAGACATCCTGCTGTTACCGATAACTTCACATAACCTTTCGACTTTGCCTTCTGATTTTTGAACTTCTATTTTGCCTTCATTGTTTATGATTGCTATACCTGAAGAGTCATACCCCCTATACTCCAATTTCCGCAACCCAGCCAGCAAAGTTGGTATTACCGAATCACCATCACTTACTGCACCAAATATTCCACACACAACTAAGTGAACCTTTCTTTAGAGTTATGAAGTATTTTTGCCTTTACTATCTTTCCCCTTTCTACTTTTCTCTGATTGATTTTGGCTCTTTTTGTTATCCTTCTCGGTTTTACTCTTTTCAATTGATTTGGTTTGAGTTTCTTTGTTTGAAACTTCGGATATAGCAGTTTTCAGGACTTTTATCTCAACTTTTGGGGCTATTTCTATTATAAGTTGTGCATTTGCTTCATCAACCTTGTTAACCTCACCCATTATCCCACCAGAGGTAACAACTATATCACCACGCTTTATTTGATCTATCATCTTTCTATGTTCTTTCAGTTTTTTATGGTTTGGGCGAATGATAAAGAAATAAAATACTATACATATTAAAATCAATGGAATAAAATTAGCAAAAGGTGCACCAATGCCTGATATATTACTAGCTGCATCTGCCGCAAAAACTTCAGAAATGAACATATTTAACCCTAATTGTTAACGATAAATTTAAATGAACTGCTTAAGTATTAATTACAATACCATTTCATGTCAAGTTTGGTGAAAGAAAATAATGCTTTCTACAAAAGATTACAAGTTAGTGATCATCGTATTATTTATACAGTAGACGCTGCAGCGTGTGAATTAACCATTACTTCGATAAAACACAGAAGAGAATCTTATAGAAAGAAAAAGTAACTAGACTTGTTACAATAGTACGTACAATAATAAAATTTGATAAAGCATAAGATAAACTCAAGAATTAACGTATTGCACACATGCGCTACATTTTTTAATCTTCCTTTAAAAATTCGACAATACGCGACAATACTGATATATTGAAAGTATTATTTTGTGAGGTATCCATGGCTAGTAATAAGGAAAAATATCAAATAGCGTTCTGTATTTCAGTCATCACACCTCTAATTGGATTATTGTTAATGCAACTGCAGTTGCAGTAGGTACTGTACTTGCTATAGCTGCTTGCCTAAGTTATAGAAGGAATTTTAACTGTCTTGTCTGGTATACAAGCAACAGAAAGCCATTTATTTTTACAAAATAGTGAGAAACTGACGTCTTAAACAAAAGATATCTTATTTTGTGAACAAGAAAGCAAGCTTTTCATGGAAAGGGTTTTCCAACCATTTTGCAACATCTTTGGCAAAGGATCTGGTAAAGACAATAGAACAAACTAAGCCCTAAGCATAGAAACCACTTTATCGTAGCCTGGCAATGATTTAATTTCTCCAATTGCAGCTAAAGTAGTTTTTTCGTGCTTAGATAGTAATTCTTCCACTGCTTTTTTTACATCAGAGGTGGTAACCGCGCTAGTTTTTTCTATCAGTTCATTTTTGCTGATGTATCTATTATAGTTACCATAGTAGTGCTCCAAAGCTTCAGCACAAGAACTGACACTTTCACGCGACATTAAAATTTGGGATTTGATTCGCTCTTTCACTCTATTTACTTCTTCTTCCCTCAGATCATTTGTAGATAACTTTTTCAACTCTGTCGTTATGGATTTTAGAAGCTTATCTAAGTTACTACTATCTGTGCCAGCAAAAATGGAAAGCATTCCCGTATCAGTATAACTGGAATTAAATGAATAGACAGAGTAAGCTAACCCTTGCTTTTCTCTTACTTCCTGGAATAGACGTGATGACATTCCGCTTCCTAGTATAGAATCAAGCACTTGAAATGTATGATACCTATCATCATGGCAAGAAACACTAGGAAAACCTATTAGCAAGTGCACTTGATCTAATTTACGGTACTCCAAATACTCACCACCAGTGCAGTTTGCATTTTGGTTTTCTTTTAGTTTTTGAGAAGAAACCTTTGAGAGAAAATCTTTGGTTAACTGAGCAATTTCTTCGTGCTCAACGTTGCCAGCAACAGCAAATATCATATTTTCGCCAAAGTAATGTTCATTTATGTAGTTATTTAGGTCCCCTTGAGCAAACGATTTTACAGTATCTTGCGTACCTAAAATCGACCTACCAAATGGTTGATCTTTGTAAGCTGCCTCAAAATACTTATCGAAAATGATGTCACTCGGTGAATCATTGATTTGAAAAATCTCTTGTATTACAACACCCTTTTCACGTTCCAATTCATCCTCTGGAAATGTAGAATTCATTAATATATCTATTAATATATCGACACCAATCTTTATGTCTTTCTTGAGAACCTTTGCATAATAACTTGTGCGCTCTCTACCGGTGCTAGCATTGAACACTCCACCTATATCGTCAAAAGCTTTTGCAATTTCAAATGCAGTTCTTGTCTTTGTTCCTTTGAAAGCCATGTGTTCTAGAAAATGGGATATTCCATTTTGATTTGCACTTTCAGCTCTACTGCCAACACCAACTCGTATATTCAAAGCTACAGAATCGACGTCACGCATCTGCTCAGTTATTATACGCAGACCATTATCTAGTTTTGTTAACTCTGGCACATTTATCCTATGTATTCTTTTTTAAATTCTCTTCTGCAAAATCCCAATTAATTAAGTGGTCAAGAAAGATCTTTATGTAGTCAATTCTACGATTTTGACAATCTAAGTAATAGGCATGTTCCCATATATCCATAGTGAGTAATGGTACTTGATCATAAATTAATGGTAAATCCGCATTTGGAGTTTTGGTAATCTTGAGTTTCCCTCTTTCAAGCACTAACCATACCCATCCACTACCAAACTGGCCTATTCCATGATTGAAAAATCCCTCATGGAACTTATCAAAGCCACCAATATCATCTTGAATTTTTTTTGCTAAAAGGCCATCGTCTTTAGGCTTATCACCACCACTTTTTTTCATCGAATTCCAATAAAAAGTGTGGTTCCAAACTTGCGCAGCATTGTTGAACACAGGAACTTCGTCACTATTGCCGTGAACTTTCATTATTAATTCCTCAATTTTCACATTTTGATAATCTGTATTCTCAATTAGCTCGTTGAGCTTATTTAAATATCCCTTATGATGCTTATCATAATGAAAATCTAAGGTTTTTGCAGATATGTAAGGTTCTAAAGCTGTTTTATCATATGGTAACTCAGGTAAAGTAAAACTCATGCCAACCTCTTCATTTTTGACCTACTTCTATAGTAGGATAATATGTGCTCTTGTGCAATATATAATTTAGTTAAAATATTGAGACATCCATCGCAATTACCTAAAAAAAGGTTATACTAATATAGTAATGTAAATAATAATTACATTTTTTATTATATAGTCTTTTTAGGAGACTAATATGTTGATTACATTAACACATAACAATTTTAAGCAATATGCTCAACAAGGAACTGTTCCTGCTGTAGAACAAAATAATGGCAGTAAAGTTCCACAAAATAGTTTCTACAAATCCGTTTACTATATTGATAGCGTTTTAGGGCCAATTAAGGACATGCTCGTGGAGTAAAGCATGATCCTAACGCTTCAGAAACAACTATGGGAGGAAGAGAGAAAGTAGTTTGGGGCACGGAACACAATGATTGTTATTCTGGCTTTGCAAATTTATTACTTGTACTCTATACAGGAGTTGCATACTTTATGTACTTGCAAAAAAAATTATTTTCATGTTTCAAAGGAACAGAAGGCCCGAAATCTCTCGTAGAATATTCAAATGATTGGCAGCACACAGCGGAACGATATGATGGAAAATGTGCTAATTTCTTTGGTTCACTCCTGTTTTACACTGCTTCAGCCACCATCTGGACTGCTGTGTTAATTATGACACCACTGACTTGGTTTGTTGATAAAGTGTCAAGTAAATTGAGTGGAGTAAAAGAACCTGAGGCTACTAAAGGCCTTCTTGACGAGAATGCTATTGCATAGCTAATCTGCACAATATAATGTACAATGACTTTGATGTTTAGTCATGGGCATTTTAGAAAAGGTGTTATCCAAGTAAATGGAAAGCATTTTATACCTCCTCAATTCTTGAATATAAAAAATATTCCCTTAATAATATAAGGTATGATAATCAGAAATTTAATAAAACGGGCAACTCAGGTAGGGAACAGTAAAAATGTAGTACAATATATTGAATATCTCTATCAATTTGAGAAATTTGGAAGCACATTGAACCTTACTTTGTCACTAATAAAGCAAAATAGGCTTTCGTTTAAAATATATCAAGAGGGGTTAGTGGACATGGAGGAAGGGGTATGTAAGACAATTAGGTCTGTCGGTGTAAATAGGTATGTTATTGTGCTAAGAAGGTTAAACCCGTACGTTATAGTGCATGAACTTTCACATGTGGTTGAAAATGAGCTTAACTTGAGTCTAGAGCAGGAGTTTCTCTATAAAGTTTATCAGGATATTGAGCGGAACTTAAAGCAAGCAAATATTCTTGTACAGAAAATTATTGGTCAAGTTATCTTTAAAGAAATACAAGCTTATCAAACTGCAAAATCACGCACATCTGAGTTATTTGCACGCTATTTTGAGCTATTTGCTTGGGCGCAAGAGGTTTACCCTAAAGACAAAGAGTACTTAATTCGCATCCGAGATTTAAATAAAGTGTTTTTTGCTACTGACCAGTGGAAAAAAAGCTGCTTAGATCCACAAATAATGGACGTAGTGGATAAGGAAATCAAGGAATACAGCAATAAAACTGCTTTTAAAGACGTAACCAAAGTGCAAAGCAGCTGGATTAACAAATTTTCTCCTAGAGGCAAAAAGATTAGCTCTATATTTGGAAATGATGATTAACTCAGCAGAATACAATTAACTTTCACAATGTTTTAAAGTATAGTTTCAGTAACACATAACTGGATATAAATGAAAACCATTTTGGCCGTTGAAACAAGCTGCGATGAAACTGCAGTGGCGATTGTAAATAGTGAAAAGCAAGTCCTTGCTCACGAAATTCTTTCTCAAACAGAACACAAAAAACGCGGTGGTGTGATTCCTGAGATAGCGTCACGTGCTCATATGGAGCATCTAAGCAGTCTAATAAAAAACTCTATAGAAAAATCTAACCTCAATTTTTGTAATCTGGATGCGACTGCAGCAACATCAGGACCAGGACTCATAGGTGGATTAATAGTTGGCACAATGATGGCAAAAGCAATTGCACATGTAACACAAAAACCATTCATTGCCGTTAATCACCTAGAAGCGCATGCGTTGGTTATTAGGTTACTATATGAAGTCAAATTTCCATTTTTAGTCCTGTTAATATCAGGTGGTCACTGCCAATTTTTAATTGCACAGAATGTAGGTAAATATATTAAACTTGGAGAAACGCTTGACGACTCATTAGGTGAAGCATTTGACAAAGTTGCTAAGATGTTGGGGTTAAGCTATCCAGGAGGTCCATTAATTGAAAAGCTAGCTAAAAAAGGCAATGGCACAAGGTTTAAGCTTCCAAGGGCAATGAGAAAACGTCCTGGGTGTAATTTTTCATTTTCTGGAATCAAAACTGCAGTAAAAAACTTAGTACAAGAACTTGAAATGAGTGAACAAGATGTATGTGATGTATGCGCTTCATTTCAAGAGTGTATTAGTGAAATATTATTGGATAGAGTCAAAAATGCGGTTATTATGGCTGAATCTTTAAATATCAAGATCAATGACTTTGTAATTACCGGTGGAGTTGCAGCAAATAATTTCCTAAGAAAAAAATTAAAAAAACACATAAACTTAAACATACTTTTTCCCCCAAGTAATCTATGTACAGACAATGCAGTAATGGTTGGGTGGACAGGAATTGAAATATTACAGAAGGATTACATAGACTCCCTCAATTTTGCACCAAGACCAAGTTGGGAATTGGGAAGTTATTAAAAATTTCCAACTCTGAATTAGGCAATGAAGAAAATATCAATTTTATTTCTTTTTATTGTCGTTTATATTTTCTATTTACATATGTTAATATTTTATTATATTAACTTAAAGTAAAATAACTACCTTTATTAATATTTTTGTAATAAAAATTGTATACGGTGCATTAATCAGATTAAGAGAAAAATTGTGGAAATTACTACATCAATAAAAAAAGAATTGAAGCAAAGCACACTGTATGTCTGCCTAGGAAAATGCAAAAGTGCATTTTGGTTTATTTTTTGGTTCAGTTCAGGAATCAATTTATTAATGTTATTTCTGCCACTTTACACCTCTCAAGTGCTTGACCGAGTGATATCAAGCGAAAGCGTATCAACGCTAACTATGCTGACAATCATCACCTTATCCGCGTTTGCGTGCTCTGCAATGCTTGAAACTTGCCGATATTTAGCCATGGCAAAAATTGGTGATTGGATTGATAAAGCTGTAACACCAGACCTGATAGTAAGGTCAATTAGGCTAACATCAGTACAAAGCTCAGCTTCCAGTGGTGAAGCAATAAGGGATCTTGGAGTGATAAAAAATTTTATTACAGGAAATAGTATATTCTCACTGTTCGACACTCCATGGTCGTTAATTTACCTTGTTGTGATCTTTATGATACATACTTCCACAGGGTTCATAGCTATTATCGGAATTATTATATTAGTCTCTATGGCAGTATGGAATGAGCTCGCCACTAAACGCATATTACAAGAAACCAATGAAGAAACTATACGTAATATCAATGCCATAGATGTTGCAACAAGAAATGCAGAAGTAGTTGAAGCTATGGGTATGTCAGAATTCATAGTCTCTGATTGGTGTAAACGAAACGACCAAAACCGAGCGATGCAAATTAAAGCACAAAATCGTTCTAACGTGATTACTGGTATCACTAAGTTTTTGCGCTCAACTCTGCAAATATCGGTAATTGGAACAGGTGCATTACTTGTAATTACAGCTCATAAGACTGCCGGTAGTATCATTGCCGCTTCAATTTTAATGGGTAGAGTATTAGCTCCATTTGATGCAGCAGTTCACACTTGGAAATTTTTAAATCAGGCAAGGATGTCATATGAAAGGCTGCAAAGGCTTATATTAACATCACCAAAGAGAGAGCAAACCATGGCTCTACCAGAACCTGCAGGAAAATTGGAATTTGATAGAGTATTTTTTACTCCTTATGGAAGCAACAAATCGACGATAAAGGGCGTATCATTTGTAATAGAACCAGGTGACGTAGTTGGTGTCATTGGTCCAAGTGCCTCTGGCAAGTCAACCATAGCAAAGCTAACTGTTGGTGTGTGGAAACCTATATCTGGCGTAGTGAGACTGGACGGCGCTGATGTGTACACTTGGAATCGAGAAGTTTTTGGTAATTATGTTGGTTACTTACCTCAAGATATTGAGTTATTTAATACCAGTGTTAAAGCTAACATTGCTCGTATGAGACCAGATCCAAATCCTGAAGAAATAATCAAAGCAGCAAAAATCGCAGGAATACATGAATTAATACTAAGTCTACCAAATGGGTACGATACAACGATAGGGAGTTTTGGAGTGACGCTCTCTGGTGGGCAGAAACAGCTACTCGGTCTTGCAAGAGCTTTTTATGGGAATACAAAACTTTTGGTGCTCGATGAACCAAATGCTAACTTAGATAGTAATGGAGAGGCATGCTTAATTAACGCAATCAATGTTGCAAGGAAGCAAAATACAACTACCATCATCATAACTCACAAATTACCGTTATTATCTGTGGCTGATAAAGTAATACTCATGTCAGACGGTGTTATTTACACTATGGGACTAAGGGATGAGATTTTGAGTAAATTAGTTGCTTCATCATCAGATACCACAGAAGATGAATGTTCTTCAGTAAGTGGTTAATAAAAGCAGTGTTTGTTACTTCCATTTACCTTATAGTCCATTTATTTACTAATGCGTTCAGATGTTTTTTATTCTTCTTGCCTTCTTGCGTCTCTTAAAAATCTTAGTCAAGAGGGATGGGCTTTTTACTTTACTATCCACTAGGTAACAGTTCATTTTTACTTTGACTAGCAGAGGAGGTGAAGGTGGTGCAGCTGTAGAAGACGGCAATGGAGAAGGAGTGGGTACCAGCAGTGCCTAAGAAGTTATTGTTTCCATTTGTGTGCTGACATCACTATCCAAAGTTATCGCACTGTCGTCTACGGCATTACGGTCTATTTTTTCTTATCATTTATTGCAGAAATAGTTAACTTGAAAAGATATACTGCTGAACTTAATGCAACTACTATAGGAACAGAAGCAATTACTTTGAAAAGCATTAGTACCACAATAGCATTAAAAACTGCCAAAAACATAGGATAGGCAAACACCCTAGCTACAAGGTTAAATGCACATAGTGAAAAATAGTAATTGAATACCTTAATAGAAATAATACTCTAGAATTGCCTACCTTTCTACCTTATATATTAATACAATGTTGGTAATAACCGTGTTAATAATTTATGTCAATCAAAATTGTAGAATAAATTTTCTTAATTTTGTTATATGAGTAGATTAACATTGATAATAAGTTTATTAAGAAATCATAATATAAATGATGTTGCCGTGGAAATCTATAACAATATTTCTTGATAACGTTTAACGAATTTCAATAAATTGTTTTTTTGAATTCTAGGTAGATATACGCTTTGTTAACATGTTTAAGTTCAAAATCCAAAAGTAAGTTCATGCTTTCTATTGGAGAAGAAGGCACAATATTGCTGTATTTCAAAAATAATACCTTAAATAAAAGGTATTTTGTCAAGGACAAAAACGACAAAGCAGTGTTCGACTTAAATTCATGTCTTTCATCCGACAAAAAAGCACCTTTATACTTGGTGTTAAACCATGCAGATCAAAATTACTCGCTACAGTTCATTCCAAGAGTAAATAGAATTAGCGCCTATCTATCAGCAAAAACGAAAATGGAACATTTCACTCGCAATAATGATATAAGCTCAGTTCTTCTGGTTGAAAAGCCAAACAAACCCAATCAAAACTGGTATTACCTTCTTGTTTCATCAAAAGCAAAGCGTTTAGTAGAATATTGGCTAAATGTATTTATTGGAATAGGCTCTAACTTTAAGGGAATATTAATGTTTCCTATAGAAATAAACAATATAGCAAAAAAGGTTTTTTATAAGGATCCTAATAATTGGAAAATTATAGTGGTTGTAACCAAAACTGGAGGCTATAGACAAGTAGTTTTTAAAGAAAATAAAATGATATTTACGCGTTTAGTTCCATTTACCAATGATAATTTACCAGGAATTATTGCGGGTGGAATATATCAGGAAGTGCAAAATACCATTCGGTCCTTAACTAAGTTTGGTTTTAAAAGAAACGACCCAATCGATCTTTGCATGGTAGTACAAGAAGATATTAAGACTAGCTTGTCAATTATAAATTTTTCAGAGAATAGCGTGAATATATTAACCCCACATGAGTTAGGCAGATTATTAGGGTCAGAATTAGCTGTCAGTGAAAAAGATAGCTTCTGCGATACCATAATCTTATTTCACAGTTTTAAGAATAAGCCAATAGCTGTTTTTTACACAAAAGAAACTAAAGAATTTTATTTATTAAATTACTTCTATCTGAACTCTCCTCGAATTTTTCTATATTTCACTTCAATTTTAATTACAATCAATATTCTTTGTTTGCTAAATTTGCATTCAAATTTTAATGTTGCTGATAACCTATCAGCAAAAAAGGAAGCTTTAGATAACCAATTAGCAAAGCTAAGCCAAAGCTACAACGTGAAAAAAATAGATGAAGTTTACGATTTCATTAATATCAATAATATTTTATTGAAGATGGAATATTCTCCCCTTACACAGGTTAAATATGTAGAAAAATTGAAAGTACCAGATGTAGAGCTTCAATCGTTTGAGTGGAATTATAATGAGGCGAAAAATTACATTACCACAACTTTAAGGTTTAATTTTCAGCCTGGTAAAAATGTTTCCTACCAATATAAGGAATTACAAAAAAAATTAAACAATAATTTTCGCACCTATGATATTAGTATTTCTAGCTTGCCTGCTACTGAAGAGGAAAATATACCTATTAATGTTAAAATAGGAGAGGCTATGTAAGCTAGTGAATGTTTTTCAGTTAAAAAGAAGAGTTGCAATTCAGTTTATATTATATCTGTTATTATCTATCGGACTAATAGGGTCACTAACGTATGCTGTTATTTATAACAGAAAGGTCTATAATAAAAATCAGAGTGCTATTAATGAAATACGCTCTATTAATTCACAAATTACTGATGTTCAAAAAAAGGAAGTTGTTTTAGATAAAAACCTAGATTTATGGAAAAAAATTTCCTCTTCAAATTTACACAGCAGCAGATACATTACAAATTTAAACTTTGAGCTTGGCAAGTTATATAAAAAGTACTGCATATTAGAACCTGAAATATCAATTTCCATACCTGAAGAAATTGAACTATACAACAAAAGTGAACACACAAAAGTAATAAAAAGTGAAGTAACCCTAAATTTAAGTTCAATTAGTGATAAGCACATTTTTTTATTTTTGCAATCCGTTCCAAGCCTGCCTGGTTATATTATGATCAAATCTCTTATCTTGAATAAAGAGAGAAATATTGATACTGCAACTATGAATCAGATTTTAAATGGTAATATGATAGAAACAGTAAGAGCTAACATAGTCTTTGACTGGTATACTATACTAAGTAGATGAAATAATGAAAATAAAGCTGTTTTTTATTTTCACTCTACTGTTCTTCGATACTAGTACATATTGCAGTTGTGAAGATATTATAGAAAGTATAGAAATCTGTAAAGAATACACTTGTCAACAATATATTGGTAATGAAGACTTTATCGAGCATAAAATATTAGGACTAAGCAGCAAAGATTTATGTGTATATATAGAAAAACAAGATAATGATGAGATGGTTTGCCACCATTCTAAGTATGGGATGATGATGGAGAAAAAATATCTTGAAAGCACTTTCAAAGTTGGCAATCAAGAAATCAATGATTTTATTGATATAGCAAACCTGCGCGCAAAGGAATGTTTTTTTATAAGTAACCAAAAGACAAGCTACACAAATCGTGACTATATAATAAAGGAAGCAGTGGAGAGTGACTTTGACGTCTTATCACAATACAATGATATAAAAAGCATTTTCTTTGACAAGGAATCAGTCAATAAAATGGTCAGTGAAATGAAAAAATTTAACCTACAATCTTCAAGAGCTGCAAAAGAGGAGATATTAGATAATTTCAACAGTAAGGTAGTAAGCTTAGATTCAATTTTATACCTTTCCCCCGACACATGGAAAATATGGGTAAATAGAAAATTATTTACGAACACTAAGAATCTAAAAGTCTATTCAGTAACTGAAAACTATGTAACTTTTGTGTGGACTGTAAATCAAAAAATGACAAAAAAACAACCTAATGATTCCAAAAATGTATACTTTGGACATGGGAGTATTATGTTTACACTTTATCCGAAACAAAAATTTGACTTAGATAGCTTATCTATTAAATAATTTAACAGATGTGCGCTTGTAGCTCAGCTGGATAGAGCGTTGCCCTCCGGAGGCAAAGGCCGCGGGTTCAAATCCCTCCAAGCGCATTACGACTTGATCAAGAAAAAAGCCTATCTTCATAAAACGATTGAGCCACTCATGAAGCGTAGGTTACACATATCATACCTGCAGCACACTACCATGCGTTTTTTACTTTTTAATATCCAGTCTACATAACAGGTGACTATGCAGCAAAACCTGCCAGATTAACGGTCTAGTAACCCTGCACTATCGCCAGAACATGAAGAGCCCAGTGACTGGTTACGTGATATTAGCTGTACCTCACCTAACTTACTACCTGGGTGGTTTTCTTCTTTTAATCTAATCGCTCCAGTATGCTTCCCTCCTGTTTCTTTTTACTTTATTACATTTTTTTCTCAATGAAGCAAGGATAGCTTTACTAGCTAACTTGTCACCAATATTGTTATACTATAAATCAAGTGAAATAAGATGTGTGAGATTACTATTAGCTAAAGCCTCTATTCCTTTTGTAACCAATTCTGTTCATACTTAGATCAAGTGCAGTAAGATGTGTTAGCTTAGCTAACTCTTTTGCATCTTCATCATCAATTCTTACATATTTTAAACTAAGTTTTACAATGTGCTTGTTACTTTGTAAAAAACTTACTAGCTTGCTTATATTGACTGTAATATCTAATACTTTTAAAGCATTAGCTTCCACATGTTAGTTAAAATCCACTTTATCTTCCCATGATATATCATGCCAATATTTTAATTGGCATTTCAGTAGCTGTCGACTACTTTATGTAATGCTAAAAATTATATAAGGTTTACATGTAAAAAATAAGACTTAGCCTCACATACCTCTCCTCTAAGCAGCTTTTTCTGTCGATCCATAAAACTTTTCCAATTACTCGCTCCATAGTAGCGGTATCTCGTTCCTCCTGAAGTCTATCACTTTTAGATGATCTGGTTGGACCTCATTTAAAATGTCTTCTTTTACCTTCAGTGCTAGATAATTTAGACGTAAAATGTGTAATGCACTTTCTATTAAATTTGACAATACTATTTTTGCATAAGATAATGTAAAGAGTTTATTCAAAGCACAATTATGTCAAATGGTACTGTAAATAAAGTCATATTAGTTGGTAATTTAGGGAGGAATCCTGAAATTAGAACTATGCAAAATGGAAAAGAAATGGCGAATTTTTCAATAGCTACATCCGAAGGCTGGACTGATAAATTTTCTGGTGTGCGCTCTGAAAAGACAGAATGGCATAATATCGTAATTTTTAGTGAAGGATTAGTAAAAGTTGTAAAAGGTTTTGTACGCAAAGGCAGCAAAGTCTATATTGAAGGCTCTTTGAAAACTAGAAAATGGACTGATCAAAATGGTAGTGAAAGATATACAACAGAAGTAGTGCTACAGAATTTTAATGGTACTCTTACACTTCTGGACTCACGAAATAATGCAGCAACCTCTGACTACAAATCAAATGAATACAAGCAAGACGAAACAGGGCAAAAAGATCAGTATGAAAATTTCGACAGTGAGGCAAAAGAAGAGCTAATCGATGATGAAATACCATTTTAATAACTGCAATTGAAATCATTATCTACATTTTTATGGACTGCCTGCATCACCCCCTTTAATTACAACGGAGGTAGTATAGATTATTGCAGTTTGCAGCACTTACTGACAATGCAAGCTAAAGCTGAAAATGGCGTAGTGTTGCTAGGTAGTACAGGTGAAAGTCTATCGCTTACTGATTCTGAAAAACGTACGTTAGTTGAATTTGCATGTAAGCTGAAATTAAACATGAAAATTATAATCGGTGTGCCGGGAGTAAATTTACATCAAACTCTTGAGTGGCTTAACTTTTGCAAGGATATACCTATTCATGGCTATCTAATGACAACTCCCATTTACACAAAGCCTGGTGTTATGGGGCAAACTTTATGGTTTGAAAAGTTACTTGAAAAAGCTCATGTGCCGGCTATGTTTTATAACATTCCGTCAAGAGCAGGAGTAAGCCTTCATGTTGAAACTGTATACAACTTATCTAGCCATGAAAGATTTTGGGCTATTAAAGATTCAAGTGGAACCGTTGATACTTTAATTGAGTATAAGAAAGTTGCACCAAATGTCGAGGTTTTTTGTGGAGATGACAATATGATACACGACATGGCTGCCTACGGTACAGCAGGCCTAGTTTCTGTTGCTTCCAATGCCTGGCCACACGTAGCGCATGAATATGTTAAGCAGTGCCTCAATGGCAAGAGCTTTCATGCAGATGTCTGGCAACAAGCTTGCAAAGCTCTATTTATTGCTAGCAACCCAATACCTACTAAAGCACTGCTACATGACATTGGACTTATAGAACACAGAACTGTCCGCCTACCACTCAGTACACAAGACTTGCCTTCTGTTGATGAGATAAAAAAAGCAACCGAAATAATTTTAAATTTGGAAAAAGTTAATTATTTTTATCATCCTATGGTTTGATCGTGGAATTCAGTCTGGATTACAGCGTTACACGCTGGAGTGACACCGTTTTCGTTTGCCCCTAAATTGCTCCAGCTATAAATATTGAAGAAAAAGTAACCGTTTACAAGTTGTGGAAATGAATAAAGAATTAAGCAGTAACAGTTACTAGATTCTGTTCCTTTTGAAAGGAATTTTGGCCATTTAG
>NZ_NJBR02000098.1:0-3599 GCF_002204235.2 Wolbachia endosymbiont of Wuchereria bancrofti | reverse complement strand
CCAGTGGATTAGCAAAAGATATAGTCAAACAATTCCTCGAAACAGAATTTTCAAAAGAAAGCAGACATAAAAAACGCCTCGATAAACTCAGTAATATAGCCTCTTTTAGTAAGAGAAAAAAAGTACAAACTTATAACGGAGATGAGGTGTCAAAATTTGCTAAAATGGTAGGCGAATGGTGGGATGAGAATGGCAAATTCAAGCCATTACACATGATGAATCCTGTGAGAGTATCTTACATTATCGAGAAGATAAAAGAGTTAAAGAAGTGTGATCTAAAGAAATTATCATTGCTTGATGTTGGGTGTGGTGGTGGTATTTTATCAGAATCAATAGCACGCGTCGGCATTAATGTTTTAGGAATAGATGTATGTGAAGAAAACATAAAAGTGGCACAGTCACATGCGAAAAAAGTAGGGTTAAATATAGAATACACACACACTAGCATTGAAGAGCTAAGCAATAATAAAAAATACGATGTAGTTCTATTGATGGAAGTAGTTGAGCATGTGGATAATTTAGAGCTTTTCATAAAAAAAGCAATAGAATTGCTAAAACCAGAGGGACTGATATTTATATCAACAATAAATAGAACTTTTAAATCCTTCTTTCTTGCAATAATTGGTGCAGAGTACATATTAAACTGGCTGCCGAAAGGTACGCACGATTGGAATAAGTTTCTCAAGCCATCAGAGATTGCAAATCACCTAAGGGAAGGCAATGTAACACTGCAAGACATGGCAGGTATGGAGTATAACATAATAAAGAGCGAATGGAATTTAACCAAAGGTGTGGATGTTAACTATATACTTTGTGGTGTGATGAATAGTTAGATTTTACTCATAAAAGTACCATCTTTATTTCCAAAGTAGAAAGAAGAATCAACACATCTTTCCTTATTATTGAACACCAATCCAGGAATGCAGTTTACTCCGCCTCCAGAAATTTCATAACCACCCTGGCCCACGAATTCATACCCAGGAACAATAACACACTTTCCATTCTGCATCATTTGCTTCTCATAGAAGCAGCAAGTCTCTTTTCCTGTTATCGTTCTTGCAATTTTAGATGCACCAAAAAACACAGCAATAAATATATCAGGCGAGAAAAGTGCAGACCAAGGCATTCTTCCAAATATTGTAAGCAAACTTGCACCAATTATTACTATTGTAAAAAGTGGTCCACCTATTCCATGAATGTAATTCACTACATTACATATTACATCTATTACCTTACCAGTTGAGCATAAAGATTATATTAAATATACCCAACCACTTTTCACTGTCATAAATCCGTGGAGCTTGCAATGAAATCCGGTAGTCTATTGATTTTTATCACTAGTATAGGTACGATAGAGCTTTAAGTACTAGATAATGGAGCAATTTGAGAATTTTTACATCACCACGCCAATATATTACGTAAACGACAAACCGCACATTGGTCACGCATATACCTCCCTTATCTGTGATGTTACAGCTAGGTTTATGAAACTAGCTGGAAAAAATGTTAAATTTACTACCGGTACAGACGAACACGGGCAAAAAATTGAAAAAGCAGCTAAAACAAAGGGAATGCATCCAAAAGAATTTACAGATAAAGTGAGCGTTTCATTTAGGAAATTAGCTGAGTTCATAGATTTTCAATATGATGATTTTATTCGCACCACAGAAGAACGTCACGAGAAAGCAGTTGTAGCTTTATGGGATAGGCTTGAAGAGAGGGGACAAATATATCTGGATTCTTATTCAGGTTGGTATTCAGTCCGCGATGAGGCGTTTTATCAGGAATCGGAGCTAATAGATGGCAAAGCACCGACAGGTGCTGAGGTTGAATGGGTAAAAGAAGAGAGCTACTTTTTTCGTTTGTCAAGTTGGCAAAATAAATTACTAGAACTATACAAAAATCAGCCAAATTTTATCTTTCCTGAAAGCAGAAAAAATGAAGTGATATCGTTTGTAAAATCGGGACTGACTGATCTTTCAATTTCTCGCATTAGTTTTAACTGGGGGATAAAAGTGCCAGGAAATGAAAAACACATAATCTACGTTTGGGTAGATGCATTAACTAATTATCTCACATCAATAGGTTTTCCTAACATGGAAAATGAAGAATATAAAAAGTTTTGGGCAGAATCACAGTCTGTTGTCCAAGTAGCTGACACTGAGGTCCAGAAGGAAATACAGATTCCGGCGTCACGCGCTAGAATGACATCGAATCTAGCTGATAACTCCTTCAATATTCATGTAATTGGTAAAGACATATTACGCTTTCACGCTGTATATTGGCCGGCAATTCTCCTTGCAGCAGACTTGCCACTGCCAAAACAAATTGTAGTCCATGGTTGGTGGTTAAATGAGGGAAAAAAAATATCTAAGTCTCTCGGTAATGTCATAGATCCAATTGGCTTAGCTAAGGAGTTTGGTGTTGATCAGCTGCGCTATTTTCTCCTTCGGGAAGCAAGCTTTGGCCAGGATGGTAATTTCAGTAAGAAGAACATGATCAGCCGAATAAATTCAGAACTTGCAAACAATATAGGTAATTTAGTGCAAAGAACAATTTCATTTTTATATAAACGATGCTTTGGAGTTGTACCAACAGTTGACAAAAGCCTACTTAAAGGTGAGGAAGGCCTTCCAAATTACAGAGCTATATTCAATCAAGTAATGGATTATTTATCAAAGTATGAATTTAACCACATCATACTTCTAATTATCAACATTTCCTCCGAAGCCAATACTTATATAGATAAAAGCGCACCCTGGATACTAAACAAAACTGATAGAGAGCGCATAAATCTAGTAATCTACAAACTACTGGAATATATCAGAATAATTGGTATTCTATTACAACCAATTGTCCCGAGATCAGCAGAGGCGATACTCGACCAATTGCAAATCCCGAAAGAACAACGAGATTTAAAATCTCTGTGCGGTGCGTACGTAAGTTCAGGCACTACATTGCATAAACCTACGCCGGTTTTTTTGAGGATTGAGTAGCGATCACATAATATGCCCTCTACTATTTTGCTTTAGGATTTATTTATGCTGGAATTAACAACAAATAATTGAGTTACGTTAACATCATCAAATGATGCTGATAAAGGAGTAGTAGCATAATTATAAAAAACGTAAGGTAAATAACTCATAGCTAAATAAGGCATAACTTTTGTTGCTTGACCAGCAAGCCAATTAATTGCGCTCATTGCTTGATTAAAATAACCATTAACTTTAGTTCCTTCTTCAGTTGGCTGATTCCCTATGCTGGAAACCTCAGTATCTTGACTTTGTGCATCAAAATATAAGTAATATTCTAAATCATTTAAATTTTTGGAAGTTGTAAGACCTAAAAAATCCAAACCATTAGCTTGTTTTCCTTGTCTATTAGAAGGAACCTCAAGATCTAGGTAATTCAAATTGACCTCTTCTTTAGAGATGATTGCTCTTGCTTATCAAAAGGCTCAGTATTCTTTTTAGCAAGACGAGTTTCCTGTTCAGAAATCCTTTCCTTTTGAGCCTGCACTAAAGCATCTTTCCCAGCAAGTTGAGCATCTTCCTCAGAAATAGTGTTATTTTTGCTTATTGCTACAGATGAAAGCGCAA
>NZ_NJBR02000097.1:0-9410 GCF_002204235.2 Wolbachia endosymbiont of Wuchereria bancrofti | reverse complement strand
ATATGTTTTTTTGCCTTTTTTATTATTAAATTTCTTAAATATTTATAGCTAAACGACAACCGTTATTCCGCTACTTGTTAGTGGGATTTATGAGATCATGTACAGGTTCTAAGATAGTTCATGTCATCACATCGGCAATACAGCCTCTTTTAATAAAAATTAAACTAATTTCCATAATAATTATACTAGCTAAAACTAAAAGGCAGAGGGTTATTAGTGAGGAAGAATATGAACATTGAAAGTATACAAAAAGAATTTTTTCCTTTATTTGATAAAATAAAAAAGGAAGGTGATCCTATTTATAATGCTAGGGTTGGTTTTAATATAGTAAAGTCTTTAATAGAACGTGGTACTGGTTGGAACACAGATGAAGTATATGAAGTTCTGCAAAAAGAGCTCAACAAGATGGAAAGAGCACAGCAGGAACTTGAAAAAGAAGCAGAAAGAGTGTTGAGTAGATATATTATTGATGATGATGTTAAGGGCGCTGTTAAAGGAGTTTCAATATACGGTAACCACGCAAGTATTGCGCTGGAGGACAACAAGAAAGAGTTTAAAATCAGCGAATTTTTAAACAGTGATTTTTGTCAGAAGAATGGAATCTCTGGATTTTCAACGTTGCACAGCGATGAAAAGAGCGGAATGCACGGTTTTGTTGCTGAGGAAGGAGAAGGGAAAGACAAGAGAAAAGTAAGGCATTATGTCGTAACCGATGGTTCATATGAAATGACTTTGAATTGGTATGATAAGGAAGGAAAAAAGTGTACTATCAGGATTAATATTAATGCCAACAGCATAAAACTTATTGAAGGTAACATTACTGAAGAGCAGTTAAAAGATCTGTCAAAAGCGAATTGGGATGTAAAAATAGGTGGTTTATTCTTACATGAGATAGAATTCGGGAAAACAAGAGAGAATGAAATTAATACGTCATTTGAAACCGCAACAAAAATTGTTGGTAGAAGCATTCAAACTACTGATATGGATCGAAAGATTGGATCTCAGAATACAATGACCAGTACTATAAATTCTCATGCACCTACTGAAGAAAATCCTCCACTGTCACCACATAGAGTTAGTTTACTTAAAAAAGGCGTTAAACAAGGGAAGACCAAATCTTTAGACCATCAAAGTAATGGGCAAAAAGTGGAATTTAACAAATACATACAAAGTAACACTTTAGATTTACATGAGTTAAATAGCATAAATGTACCCAAGCTATTAGAACTTTTAAAAAAAGAACAAAGTACTATACAGATTAATTTGGGCTGGAATAGTATTGATGACAAAAATGCAGAAAAATTGTTCAGGCAAAGAGGTCTTGTAATAATGGCAAATTGCCATGAAGAAGAAAATCCGGGGATCAGGTTTATAACCTTCAATCGCTTTTTGAAGTTCCTATACCTTCACCACTTAGAACTGGCTCACTCAAAAAAAATGTTTCCGATGAACAAGGCGAGAATACTTTTGTCAAGCCTATAAGCCAGAGCCAAGATAATAGGCAAAAGGATGAACGATATGACAATCTTACATTCATTGCGTTTAGATACACTACGTCTGGAAGAAAAAAAACAGTTACTGAGGAGGCTCTGCAAGTAAAAAGCGCTGCGCTTGCACTACCAACACAAGATGTAACATTGAAAAAAGTTGAAGGTACATTTAAGTCTGAAGATACTAAGAAGTCAGGCAATATGGGAGATAAGCGAACACTGCAAGATGGTGTAGCTTCGATTCTTGCGAGAAGAGCAGAAATTGAATTCTTATATAGTGAAAGTGAGCGTGATGAGGTGCTTTCTGATCCCGAAGATGATAGGAGCGATAACAAAGATGAGTATCTAATGCTTTTAAACCCTAAATCAGATGATAAAAATGCGAAACGAGGAGAGAAGTATGAAAATTGTGATTGTAATGACAACCTAGAGCATATTTACGAAAATACAGATTGGTTATGTGATGATAAACAAGACAACAGGCAAAGAGATAAACGATATGACAACCCTACATTCACTATGTTTGTATACACTTTACCTGGAAGTAAAAGACCAGATGATTTGCATAGAAATGAGCAAACACTTGATAATCAACAACAACCTGAAATCCAGCAACAAGATCAGTCACATTCTAGACCACAATCCGATAGCAAAGGTAATTTAGACGTAAAAGGTATACAACTTAGTGCATTTTCTGAAGATGGTGACAGACCTATATCAACCAGCACTGATAAGAGGAATACAAAACAGCTAGAGTACGGAAAAAATAGTAAGGATCATAATAGTGAAACTCGTATGGTGCCAAGTAAACCAGTTGGTAAAGAGTTGAAAAGTATTCAATTTACTAATCCATCTAACCAAATGGTAGGTAAGCTAGAAAAAGTGTTGAAAAAACTAGACAGAGAATCAGAAAAAACAGCGCAACAAGTTGCTGAAGGAAGTACCTCTATTAACAAGCCTCTATCTTTAGTTAGTACTGATGGAAATATGGATGCTGAACAAAATAGTCACACTCAATCAAAAGAGACTAATCTTAGTACACCAGAAAAAACTAATGTAAATAACTTAACCTCATTTAAGGAGCTTGAGCAAAGATTAAGTAAAAAGAACTATGAGTTAAAACAAATCAGCTCTAAAGTACGCTACATTAGCCCACAAACTAAAGAATACCTAATGGAAGCTGAACTGCTAAAAAGACAGTTCAACAGATATAAGAAAAGCGATAGAACGAAAAAATGCTAACACTAGTCCGACTATAGATAAAAATAGCGAGCTATATAAATTGCTAGAAAAAGATAAGACACAACTGAAAGTTAGGGTAATAGGAAAAGTAGTAGAAGGTGCTTCAGCAAAACACACTGATAGTTATGGTCGAAATAGAATCACATTAGGAAACAAAAACAGAAAATTACTTTGGACTAAACATGTTAAGCAACAACAAGAAAAAGGTAAAGGTATATCAATATAAATTGAGGTTAAAGTAATTACTTAGCAAACAATAGGTTTCATGTAGTGGTAACCCTATAATAGAAGAATAGGAGCCACGTAGAAATAATACGAACATTCCAGCCAAGCCTTGCATATTATACCCCCCTGCCCTATTTTTCCACTCTTCTGATGCTAAATAGTACTTAATTTCTTGTTCACTTAGGCGTTTAAATTTCACTATTGTAACTACAGTTCTGATATGTTGTTTGGACCGATCGGGAGTTAATAAACACACACTGGTGTATACTCTATGCCTTCGTCCCGATAACAAACGAATACATTTTTCTGCTTGCTCGATGTTTTCAGTTTTGAGCAAGATCCTTCTACCACAAGCAACGACTGTATCAATACCGAGCACAAAATAACTTGGATTTGAACTTTGTATTTTCTCAGCTTTGCTTTTTGCCATGCGGATTGAGTAATCTTTTGGAAGTTCCTTTCTTAAAGGAACTTCATCTATATCTGCTGGTAGAATTAAACCTGGCTCAATACTTATTTGTTTTAGTAAAGCTATACGCCTTTCTGATGATGAAGCAAGAATAAGGTTATTTAGAAATTGTTCTATCACTTGTACCTTTAAGCCTTCTGATTATCCTACCCTTTTTTGCATTTCTATCGTAAATGCTCATCTCTACTAACACTCTATCTCCAATAATGATGCGTATTTTACTTCTTCTTACTTTTCCTGATACATGACAAATGATCTCATGCTCGTTATCCAACTTCACTCTAAATTCTGCTGCGGGTAATAAAGCAGTTACTGCTCCTTCCACTTCAAAAAGTGTTTTCGATTTTTCGTCTTTTACCATTTATTAAATAAAAATTCAATAATCTGTGTCAGTCTATATAGATCTTAAAGAATATAGAAGACCTTTTGTACTATTCTTTATTACTCAAATTTTTCTCTTTTGGTTACTAGTGACCCAGGCATCGGCACGTTGTCAAAATTTTTATTCAGCTTAACTGCACCTTTTGCTTTATCCAACAATCCATTGATGAAACCAATTTCGCTTGGTTTATCAAGTAAATCGGATGCAATGTTAGTATATTCATTGATAACAACTGGAGCTGGTGTATCACAATTAGCTAATTCACATACTGCAACACGCAAAATAGATAAGCTTACGAGATTTAACCGCAAAAGAGACCAGCTTGGATGTAAATAATACTCTATTATTTTATCATATTCTTCACTGCTTCTTATAACTTTATATAACAGTTTTTCTAAGAATTGATAATCAAATTCTTCGCATTCAAAAATATCTGCTAACTTACCTACATAGTTCCTAAGCTCACAGTTTTCCAACTCAAAAGTGCTTTTATCGTAACCCATAAAAATATTTGAGTAAGCAACTTGCACAGCAAGAAATCTTGCTGCACTTCTTTTTATACGCCACTTTTTCTCTACAGGTTCTTCCTCCATTATCTTAATTTATTATACAAATCTATCATATGCAAAACAGCTGAGGCTGTACGGCCGCCGATGTTCTTTTTATCTTTATCAGCCCTTACTAGAGCTTTGTCTTTGCTATCAGCAGTAATTACACCCATACCAAGAGGTACTGTGTTATGCATAACAACTTCGTTTAAGCCTTTGATTACTCCTTTACAAACGTATTGATAATGGTCCGTCTCACCACGAATTACACACCCAAGAGCCAAATAACCATCATAATTAACGTGCTTGCTCTTGACTGCAAAAAGAATTGCTGCCGGTATTTCAAATGCACCAGGAACTTCAATTACATTGTAACTGGCATTGCTGCCTTTTAATTTATCGGTTGCACCTTCAAGCAAAAGATTTGCTATTTCAGTATAATAAATTGAATTAACTATTAGTATTTTCGACATTTATTCCTAACTTTCTTGTTAAAAACAACTTTATTAATGATTGCTGAATTAAAGTTATGACATTACTAAATATCCAATATATTACCAAACCTGCAGGGAAAGAAGAGAAAATGAAGATGGAAATGTAAGGAAAAAACTTCATAACATTTGCTTGAATATCATCCCTGTTGGTCTGACCTTTTTCACTGATCTTCTGCTGAATTATCATGGTAATACCCAAAATTATAGGCAAGATACCTATAGAAATAGGGAAATTGCAATTAAATAACCCAAATAATGTAAAAATATTCGTTGGATCAGAGGTTGAAAGATCCTTAATCCATAAACAAAAAGGAGCATGTCTCATTTCTATGGTAACAAATAATACCTTATATAAAGCAAAAAATACCGGTATTTGTACTAGTATAGGAAGAATGCTTGACATTGGGTTCACATTGTTTTTTTTGAACAATGCAATTGTTTCTTTATGTTGCTTTAAGCTATCATTTTTATATAACTCTTTTATACGAGCTACCTCAGACTGCAAGCTTTTCATTTTGAAGATTGAAACATATGATCTATTGGATAAAGGGAGCATCAAAAGTTTAATTACTAAAGTCAGCAACAATATTGCTAAGCCAAAATTCTTTAAAACGAAGTTAAAATATTCAAGCAGTAAAAACACTGGCTTGGTTATAAAATAAAGAATACCAAAATCCACAGCTTTGTCAAATAAAGGTATGTTGAGGGTGCTTTTATAGTAGTCTAGTAAATTCAACTTTTTTGCTCCAGCAAAAAAGTAATTTACATTAGAAGCACTAGTACCAGGAAGTATATTCTTGTAAGGTTTGACAAAATCCACTTGAAATTTATCAACATTGTTAGCGTTCGTATGTTTAATACTTACATTTGTTTTATCAAATTTTTCAGGTATGATAGCTGTAAGCCAGTATTTATCGGCAAAACCAAACCAGTTTTTTTCACTTGTACTTGCTTTTATTAAATGTCTCTTGGCAATATTTTTATATGTCCACTCCTCTAGTTTGTTATCAAATGCACCTAGTATCCCCTCATGTGATATCCAATAAGACTCGTTAATATTATCACGCTTACGGTTAATTTTACCATAAGGAACCAAAACTACATTATCCTTTGTGTTATTTTCAACAATTTGCTCAACTTTAAACATGTAGTTATTATCAAGGCTAACTCTCATCCTAAATACAATGCCATTTTCATTGTTCCAAAATAAATTGACTGCCTTTTGGTTAGTCAGTTCAGTTTTTTCTGCTTGCCAGAATGTCTTGGAATCTGGAACTTTGATTTTACCATTTGGATCGAGCCACCCAAATTCTGCAAAATATACATCTTTTGATTCTGCAGGTGACAGCAACACTACTTGTGGGGAAGAAGGATCTGGTTCTAAGTAGTAATTAGTTAAAATTAAGTCATCAAACCTCGCACCTTTTAAAGAAATCGACCCTTTAACCATATTATTGATCAAATTAATCCTTTGTTCTCGAGTAGAATTAATAATTTCGGAACGGTTTTGGTGTGTTACAGGAGCAAGATCGTTAAAAGACTCTATGTGTTCAATATTTTCAATTGATGGGTGATCTTGGTCTGCATTGAGAAAGTTATCGTAAATAATGCGCCAAGATACTATAATTAATATAGAAAGGATAGCTGCCAAAATTAGATTTCTTGCTTCTGACATAAAACTTAACCTAAACGTATCTCCTTAAAGAGTATATTAAATATTGTACCAAAACAATCAAATTTACTTATTTTTAATAATAACTTTTAACGCTAATTTTAAAATTTATTTTAATGGTTTCAAATTTTAACAGTAGGCTGCTCTCTGTCATCCAGGTAGCTTGGTATTAGGATATATGTTCTTTTTTTCTAAATCCCAACGTCATGAGTTGAAATGACCTCAGGAAATGCATTATTAACTTTTTGTTCAAATAGTGGTTGTTTAAGGTCTGATATGAACGCGGTGAAAAATCTAGTTATTTGGCTACTAATAATAGTCATTACTGCAATGTTTATTGATTCACAAAAGGACAGACTAAGAAACAGATTTCTCAGCACTTTTTTACCATATAGAGGAAGAATTCAAAATAGCAGAAGTGTCGAATTTACAAAATCATATGATGGACACTTTTATATTCAAGCTCAAGTTAATGGTCATAACATAACGTTTTTGCTAGATACCGGTGCAACCGATATTGTTCTATCGCAAAAAGATGCATTATATGCTGGTATTAAATTGCAAGATATTCAGGATTTTAAAATATATGAAACTGCAAAAGGTCAAATAAGAGCTGGAGTGGTTCAGATACCTCAGATTAAAATAGGAAATTTTTTGATTAATGATGTACAAGCCAGCGTTAACACCCATTCTATGCCTCATTCACTGCTTGGAATGAGTTTTTTAAAATATTTTCATTTTACTATAAGAGGTAATAAGCTGATATTATACTGTAATTCTACTTATTAAGACTTTACAGGTTAATATAGGAGCAGAGATAAATATTGCAGAACAAGTGCCAATTAAAATACCAAAAAAGATGATCAAGCTAAAGTCCCTGACTGTATCTGTACAAATTAATGTCAAAGGGATAGTAGCAAGAAGGGTTGTACCTGAGGTTAAGACAGTGCGAAACAATGTAACATTAATACTTGCATCTACTATATCACTCATCTGCCTATTTTTACCACTCTTTTGATATTCTCGAATCCGATCGTATATAACTACTGAATTATTGATTGAATAACCAATCACAGTAAGGAGAGCTGCAACCGATGAAATATTAAATTTAATGCCAGCCAGGCTGACAAAACCAACAGTTAAAATCACGTCATGAATTAGTGCTATTGTTCCACCAAATCCACATTGCCAATTAAATCTAAACCAAACATAAAAAAATATTCCAACAATTGCAATAAACATGGACAAGATTCCTTCAAGTATCTGTGTTGAACTTATTCGTGGGCCAACATAGTCTATTTTACGGTAGTTTATTGAACCACCCAGCTTTTCTTTCAGAATACTTTTGATCTTTTTAATTTTACCTTCATTTCCTTCCTCTCTAAAATACATGACTAAACTACCACCAGCCTTTGAACTCTGTATCGTAAAACCATTTTCTTTCAATATACTAAGGACAGCATGGTCTTCGCTTGAAGATTTTATTTCCATCAAAATTCCACCTGTAAAGTCTATGCCTAAATTCACTCCACGTAACACAACAATAAAAAGCGAAGAAATGACAAGAATAATGCTAGTTAATGCAGTCAATTTTCTATATTTACTAAATTTAATATTGAGATTGTCTGGAATGAGCCTAACTGCCATATTCTTTACTCAAACTTGAATTTTATATACTTTTCAAAAGATTCACTAGTTTATTCTGTGGTTGGATCATACTAAATTTTGTTTCTTTACAGTTAAATACTTCAAGTCATGCAATTCTATCAGTTAATAAGCCAGTTATTTGGGAAATAATGTCAACAGAAATGCCTGCTTTGAACAGATTCTTGGCTATTTCTATTCTCTCTACTTTTCTACTACTTTTTTCACTAAGCTGGGCAGATTTAACTAACAAATAAAATATCTTACGTAATTTTTGATCACTAATCTTTTTATAATTTCTTACTAGATTTAATATTTCTTCTCCTTTGTCTTTAAGCCAATTTTTTGGCCCTCTTTGTATAGGAATTAGATCCATAATACTTACTGACAATGTCTCTGCTATATCATATAACCTTTCGATTGGTATTCTGCGCTTTCCTTTCTCATGTTGAATTATTACCCAGTATTTTACCCGGTCTTTTTTGCTAAATCCTTCTGAGTATATCCTCACTCCAATATTTCACTCTTCGTCCTACTTTGTAGCCTAAAGAATCAGAATGCTTCTTATCATCGCTATTATTGGAGTTGCTCATATCGCTCTTTTATATAAATAAACATATACCTTACCATAAGATTTTATAATAGTCTATTATTTTTCATAACTTTTTTTACATATTTATAAGATAGCTATCTACAGTAATAACTATATGAAATTTTTGTTGTGAGCTTTTATAAGATGCCTATCTTTCTCAATGAATTTTAATATAACCAAGAGCTAATACCTACAGCAACTTCTGCCCTTGTTATGGGTTTATGTCGTTTGCGACTCTGTATTTCCATAATTTAATCTCCATTATAAATAGGTCTCTTGTATAACCTAAACTAAAAGGCTTGACATTACGTTGTGTGCTCTTGAATTGCTTCAGCTACAAATATTAAGAAATTCACTAAGCAAAAAAAAGGTAAAAGAAGCCCTAGTTAATATCTATTTAAAAACATTAGCGTTTTTTTATGTTTTAAATACTTAATAATCGCGACTCAGTTGTTTTTTATTGCAACTAACCTTTAGTCATAAATGTTTTAGAAATTTACTAGGCAAAAAAAAGGCAAAAGATATACCGTGGTAGATAGTATTTACTCTCTAATCCTGCAAATTAGCATATTATACTGTCCTAAACACTTTGTAAGTATAAGCGAGTTTCAACTTATATAGGTAAAAACCTAGAAATGTTGTGAAGACATAA
>NZ_NJBR02000096.1:0-16006 GCF_002204235.2 Wolbachia endosymbiont of Wuchereria bancrofti | reverse complement strand
AGAAGATTCACCCAAGAAACTAAAGTAAAAGATGAGAGTCTAAAGACAAATTTCTTGCCTCACCAACTTGTATCTCATTTTATAATCCTCTTTGGTATCATCTAAATAGCTTACACTAGAAAAAAGACCCAGACCTCTTGCTTAAACAAAAAAGTCTCATAACAAAGTAGATTAGAATTTTAATCAACCTAAAAAAAGCAAAAGAACCCTTGTAGGTGGCTGGTTATTTATATGTACTCAAATATAGGTATTTTTTATTCTAAAAGCTGCGGTTCGGCTGTTTTTATGCAACTAATTTAATATTAAGAAATTTACTAAGCAGGAAAAAAGGTAAGAAGAACCCAGGGTAACTAATATTAAATTCTTTCTGTTAATTTGACATTTTTTGCTGTCTTAACGCTTTTTAAGTATACTTCAGCTTATATAAGTAAAACCCTAAAAGTCTTATAAAGGCATACGGTACGTGTAATGCAAAAAATTAAACATAATATACCAAATACCCTAAACTTTTTGCCATTAATCTGTATAGATTACGAAGATAAATAATTAGGTTCAATGCCATAATAAAGAGCTGGTAAAGTTTATCAAGTAGTTTTTTGCATTTCTATAAGTCACTTGGATAACATCCTTAAGCACAGCTAATATTAACTTCCAATGTCGTACCTGAAGAAGCCTCCTGGCCATTCTAAAAAATTTAATGCAGAGTACACTTTACTTTTAGCTTCTTCTAAAGTGTTTCCTTCTCCTACTATATTCAATACTCTTCCGCCATCGGAAACCCAATTGCCGCTTTCATCCAACTTAGTACCAGCATGAAACACCAATATACCAGGAATACTTTCAATTTTAGCTAGTCCTTTAATTATTTCTCCCTTTTGATAATCACCTGGGTAGCCTTTGCTTGCAACAACTACACAAACTGTAGCTTTGCTATTAAGCTCCACCGTTTTAGCACTTAACTTCCCTTTTGCAACTGACAACATTAATTCCAACAAGTCACAACTTGCATCAAACCTAGGTAACATGGATTGTGCTTCAGGATCACCAAATCTAACATTGTACTCAAGAAGTTTTGGACTATCTTTGCAAGTTATTAAACCAGCAAAAAGCACTCCTCGATAAGGGGTTCCCATGTTAGCTAATGCTTGAATTGTAGGATATATTATTCTTTGGATAATTTTTTGTTCCATATCCTTGCTTATAATTGAAGGTGACGAGTATGACCCCATACCTCCAGTATTTCGACTGTCATTATTCTCATCAACCCTCTTATAATCTTTCGCACATCCAAGAGTTACTACTTTTAATCTATCAACAAGAGCAAAGAAGCTTACTTCCTCTCCAACTAAAAATTCTTCTATGATTATTTCTTCACCTGATTCACCAAATTTTTTCTCCACCAACATTGAGTCTATTGCTGAAAAAGCCTCATTTTCCGTATTGCATACTATTACACCTTTCCCTGCTGCAATTCCATTTGCTTTCACTACAAGTGGAAATTTTATTTTATTGCTACGTACAAAATTTTTAGCTAATCTCTCATCAACAAAACACTCGTACTTGGCAGTTGGTATGCCGTATTGCTTACATATTCCCTTGGTAAAGGATTTTGATGCTTCGAGTTTTGCAGCTGCTTGACTTGGAGCAAAAACATTTATTCCCTCTGCAACTAAGTTGTCAGCAAGCCCATCAATTATTGGTTGTTCTGGACCAATAATAACTAATTCTATATTTTCTCTCTTACAAAATCGTGTCACATCGATTGAATTTTGAATATTTATATTCACAAGAACTCCGAGACTTCCCATAGCTGGGCGGCCAGGAGTGATATATAATTCGGTTAAGATAGGAGACTTCTTTAAAGTCCAAAGCAAAGCATGCTCACGTCCACCAGAACCTATAACCAGAACCTTCATCTCCATTTCCTCGCTTTTTGTACTTCAAGACTATTATTTGCTTATAACAGTACCATTACTGATGTATTTTTGCAACACATTTGGTATTGTAATCGACCCATCAGGATTTTGATAATTTTCCATTACGGCAATAATCGTTCTTCCTATAGCTAAAGCCGAGCCATTTAAAGTGTGAACATATTTTTTTACCTTTTTATCAGCTTCTAAAGAGTATTTAGCGTTCATCCTCCTTGCCTGAAAGGTACCACAATTTGAACAGCTCGATATTTCTCTATACCTATTTTGCTCAGGTAACCACACCTCTATATCGTAAGTCTTTTGTGCAGCAAAGCCCATGTCGCCGCTGCATAATAGTATTACTCTATATGGCAGTTCTAATCTTTTTAATATCTCTTCAGCAACACCTGTCATACGCTCAAGTTCGTCATTTGATTGATCTTCAGTTGTGATACTTACCAACTCTACTTTACCAAATTGGTGTTGCCTTATCATGCCTCTCGTGCTTCGTCCTGCACTACCAGCCTCTTTACGAAAACATTCTGAATATGCAGTAAAACGAATAGGTAGTTTCTTTTCTTCTACTATTTTATCAGCAACCGAATTTGTTAAAACCACCTCACCTGTAGGGATTAATCTTAATTCATCGGTAGTTAGATATGAATCATCAGAAAATTTCGGTAGCTGACCAACATTATACATAGCCTCATTTTTTACCAAGACTGGGTGATATACCTCAGTATAGCCAAATTCATTAACATGCATTTCAAGCATAAAATTTGTTAGTGCTCGTCCAAGCTTAGCTAGCTGCCCTTTTAATATTGCAAATCTTGATCCAGAGATTTTTGCTGCTTGCTCGAAATCCATTAAACCCAACCTTTCTCCGAGTTCATAATGAGACTTTGGCACGAAATCAAATTGCCTTTTTTCTCGATATCTTCTCACCTCTAAATTAGAGTTCTCGCCTGCACCTATTGGTACACCCTGCACAGGGATATTCGGTAAATTAGATAAGATATTAACTAATTTATCCTTTTCCATTTGCTCTTTTAAGCTGATTGCTTCTATCTCATTTGTGATATTTTTTGATGACTTTATTTGCTCCTCACAAGGGCTCTTGCTCATTTTAAGCTCTTTTATTTTTTTTGTGATTTCATTGCGTTGCCTATTTAAATCTTGCAATTTAGTGGTCAACAACCTTTTCTTGTGATCAACTTTTAGTATCTCTTCTGCAGAAAACTCTTTCATTCCCCTACTTTCCATTGCTTTTTCGAATTCTTCAGAATTTTGGCGTATATATTCTATATCATGCATACATTGCGCTACTACTGATATTGTTACTGTACTTTAAAAGCTTTTAATACTCAATATTTTTACACATAACATGAATAAATGCTAAGATCATCATGGTTGACTTTACCCTCAGAATTTGTTAAAATTTGGTTAACTTGCGTTTATGGAATAAATATGTCAGGCACTATAGAAGAGAGCACTTACCTTATTAAGCTCAAGGCCAGTGGAAGATTTGCTATTTACGCTTTTGGTATACATCTGGCAGCTATGTTTACCATTAGCTGTTTAGGATTAGCAATAGGATCTCCCCTCTTAATTTTACCGCTTGCTATGCTAAACTCTCGTCCTATAGTTTGGATTGTGATCGGTATAGCTCTTGCAGTAGCATACAAAGTTATTGAAACTTTATACCACTTAGTGAGAGATTATATTAGTGGAAGAGGAGCAAATCAAGAAGATCAAAAGACTCTAAGTGAGGATAGTGGTATTAATAGTGAACATGGTTCAAGGGACGATAGTCGTAGAAGTTCTGTTTCCATCGCTTCAAAAGATAGTGGTTTGGGTAGTAAAGAATTCAGTGAAGATTTACAAACCCTTGTACATCAGACAAACGGAGGTAAGTATGCTTACTGGCTACAGCAGCATGATATTGCTCACATTGCAAGAATTAAATATGGATATTCAGAAAGCTCTTCGGATGATGTATTTTTCTGTATTCCTGGCAATCTTGAAGCTTTGAATGAAAGGCTGATAGAATACAAAAGTAAGGTAGAACAGGAAGATCAAAAAGTAACGTTCGCTTCAGTGGTGAACTTAGGAAATCGTCATTGGACCACATTAGTTATTGCATATGATCCAGGCAATGGACAATTTAGGGCCTATTACTGTGATTCTTTTAGTGCTAAACTACCACGTTCTGGTAGTCAGCGTAGTAATATAGAAAATGCAAACGAAATTAAAAATGGTTTAATGCTTCCTCTTAACAAGCAAGCTTGTGCGTTAAATACGCAAGGAAGAAAAGAAATGAGCAAAGATGTGCAAAAAACAGCACAAACGTGTAAGAAAAGGAAAGATGAACTAATTAACATTCCAATAAACACCGACAGTATAGTAAGTGCACTGGAAGCAGCCTTGGAAATTGGGAATGATGATATAAGAAGCTCCTCGATTAAGCAGCAAAATGATGGCTATAACTGCGGAATATTTGCATTAGAAAATGCTCATAAGATTACACAAATGTTTAAGGAAAATAAGTCATTTGATGAAATTGATGCAGAGCTATCAAAATACAAACCTGATTCAAAGCAGTTGAAAGAGAAAAGAAAAGAATTTGCAGAAGCACTTATGAATGATACAGAATGGAAGGAACATTTAAAATACGGATTGTTATGTGATCTTCCGCCAAGTACACAAACATCTATTACTTTAAAAGAGCAAAATGTTCAAGCTTGTACACCATGGGTTTACAATGAGGAATTACCGTTAACTCCATGCCCCTGCAAATAGGAATTTTGATGATTGATTCTCCGGTAATCTTGGCTCCAATGTCTGGAGTTACTGATTACCCATTCAGAAGTATTGTGAAGAAACTTGGTGCAAGTTTGTTGGTTTCAGAGATGATTGCAAGCAGAGCTATGATCATGCAAACTCGCCAAAGTATACAAAAAGCAAAAGTTGATGAATTAACTGCTGTGCAGCTTGCTGGGTGCGAGCCAGAGATAATGGCAGAAGCTGCAAAATTAAATGAAGATATGGGAGCTAAAATCATAGATATAAATTTTGGTTGCCCAGTTAAAAAAGTTGTGAATGGTTATGCAGGATCAGCGCTAATGCGTAATGAAAAAAAGGCTGCTGAGATAATTGAAGCTGTAGTCAAGGCGGTGAACGTGCCGGTTACGGTGAAAATTCGTACCGGATGGAACAATGAAAACCGTAATGCTCCACGTTTAGCAAAAATTGCAGAGGATCTTGGAGCAAAGATGATAACTGTGCATGGAAGAACAAGAGCACAGCTTTATAATGATCAAGCAGATTGGAAATTTATTAGAAATGTTAAAGAGCAAGTAAAGATCCCGGTAATAGTAAACGGCGATATTAAAAGTTTGAATGATATTCAAAATGCACTCAAAGAATCCAGAGCAGATGGGGTGATGATAGGTCGTGGTGCTTATGGTAGACCTTGGCTGATTAACCAAGCAATAAACTTTTTAAGTGGAAGTGAAGTTTCTGAGCCAACAGCTTCAGAGAAACTGAGCATCATACTTGAGCATTATGACAATATTCTTGAGTACTATGGAAATGATACAGGAATAAAGATGGCCCGCAAACACATAGGCTGGTACAGTAGCGGGTTTAAGAACTCATCTGAATTTCGTGTGAGAGTAAATAACATGACAGATAGTATGGAAGTGAAGGAAAATATAGTTAGCTTCTTTAGTCAAGTATGAATTAGGTATACCTCAAGATTCCTCCGGTATTTTTATGCACTAAGTTGACTATAGCACTCGATTCTTTTTGAATTTCCTCTTCAATCAAGGTGTGAGTCGGAGAACAGAAAGTAACTGACAATGCTATAGACATTTTATTCGGTTCCATGTTATTTCCGTGGTATATGTCAAATACGAAAACTTCCGTAATGAGCTCTGAGCTTTTTTTTACCATGTTAATTATTTTACCAACTTCTACATCCCTATTCACAATAAACGCAAAATCGCGCTTTACGCTCTGATGCTTATAATCGATAAATTTTTTTCTGCTTACAGGTAAGTTTCCCATATTTTCTAATATCATCTCAAAGCCTACAACTTTTTGTTTGATGTCAAAAAGGTCTAATATATTAGGATGCAACTCCCCAAAACAACCTGTTGCTTTATTCTTGAAAGAGAGAGTGCCTGACTTTCCTGGGTGGTAATATTCTTTTTCTGCTCTTTCTATTGTTAAATTTCCATAACTAACATTAAAAAGCTCCAAAGCTGCTATTAAATCAGCCTTTGCGTCAAAAACATCTATTTTCCTATCAGTATTATAATGGTTTCGCGGCAAATTATTGCCTGTTCTTATTCCACTTAAAAAATACTTAGGTTGGTCGAGACTATCGTAAACTGGTCCAATCTCAAAAATTGCAAGATCAGACATTCCATGGACGATATTGTCGGCAGTAACTTGCAACAAATTTGGAATGATACTTGGCCTCATTATATTGAAGTTATTATTAAATGGATTGTCGATAGTAAGTAACTTATTTGAGTAGCCAAATTTTTCAGCTATCGATTCACTCATAAACGACCAAGTGAATACTTCATGAAATCCTCTGCTTATCATCAAAATACGCAAGTTGTCGTGTGTATTGATTTCTACCTCAACGTTATCTATTAGTGGCTCCTCTTTTATTTTATCATATCCATATATTCTTACTACCTCTTCAACTAGGTCAGCAGGTATGGTAACATCCGATCTCCAGCTTGGTACTTTTACATTCCAATTATTCTCAGTTTTTTTATCAGTACTAAACCCTAATTTTGTTAAGATATCAAACATCTCGTCAGGCAATACAGACACACTTCCAAACTTGTTTACATCTTGATAATCAAAACTCACCTTGGTATCAGCCTCATCCAAACTGCCAGCAAACACTACGTTTGAGGCTTTTCCACTACACAAATCAACAATCATCTGAGCTGCAAAATGGAGCCCATCAAGAATAAATCCAGGATCAACTGAACGTGCAAATCTGTAACTTGAGTCTGTGGAAATATTGAGTTGCCTTGAAGATTTAGTAACAGAGATAGGATCAAACCAAGCAGATTCTAAAAAGATATCAGTAGTTTCAAGTGTACATTTACTGCACTCACCGCCTATAATTCCAGCAATTGAGTGAATATTCTTATCATCAGAAATAACGCTTATATCATTGTTTAATAAGTACTCTTTACCATTTAAACCAGTAAATTTTTCTCCATTGTTTGCTTTGCGTACTATGAGTTTCCCTTCTATTTTTTTCGCATCATACACATGCATCGGGCGACCAAAGGACATCATAATATAGTTGGTAATATCAACTATTGCAGAAATGGAACGCATTCCTACTGATTCCAGCCTATCTTTTAACCATCTTGGGCTCTCTTTATTTCTCACATTGGAAATGTATACTCCACTAATAAAGCTCTCACCGTCGATGACCTTAACATTTATAGAAGAGCTCCTTGTCATTCCAGACTGGGATCTATCTTGGATTCCAGTATCATGAGCTGGAGTGGCGCTAGAATAAGTTAAGGAATTTAATGTTCCAATTCCAGTTGCTGCCAAGTCTCGAGCTATTCCATGCACACTCAAGCAATCTCCACGATTTGTGGTGACATTTATATCGATTACAGGATCACAATTGAAAAATTTATCCCCCACTTTATAATCATCAGAGAGTTCAATTATTCCTTTACTTTTCTCTTGAGCCAGCATAAGCTCAGAAGCAGAGCAGAGCATTCCTTCACTTAGCACCCCTCGTATTTTTGTGGGCTTAATTGTGAAATTACTTTCTGGCAATGTGCTGCCAAGAGATGCAAGTACAGTCTTCAAGCCTTCTCTAACGTTATTTGCCCCACAGACTATTTGTAGAATTTTACTTCCATTATCTACTTTACACAGCTTTAACTTATCAACATTTGGATGAGGTGTGACTTCCAATACTTTCGCAACAATGAATCCAGCTAATTTGGTATTGTCAGCCACATCTTTTACTTCTAACCCTATATGAGTTAACTTATCAGTGATTTCTTCTAAACTAGCATTCGTTTCTAAGTGCTCTAGTAACCAAGATAATGTAAATCTCATGAATCTTTAGAGAGACAAAAAAGTTATTGTAATATAAAATATAGTGCTTTTAAAGTTTGTTGTAGTAAATGACTTCTCTATTGCAAGAAACAATAGAGAAGTTTACATATGTGATTATGTATCTTTTCAAAGAGAAGGAATTTTGTTTATGTCACTTTTTAAATCTATACCCATATAGTACTCAAGATTTATATTATGATTGTCTTCATGGAAATTGTAGATGTAACCATCAATAGTTAAATTTTCTATTGTGTCATGGCTTTCACTAGTATTTCACTTTCCACTTTGGAATAGCCAATATATTTGTTAAAGGAACCATCCGTTAGCTTGATGTGTCAATTATCAAATTCCTGTTCTAAATTTAAAGATTGATTAATATTAATAAAGTTTGTTTTATTCATGATATATCTTACTAAAAAATTAAATTATAACTAAGATAACATGTAAATTAAAGTTATTAAATAATTTAGTAAAATTATTTAACAATTTTAAAATACAGCACAACTGCAATCAGCGCTCTAGTACACATTTTACTAATCACTAATAGGCTTCTTACATAACCTAGAAAAAAAGACAAATAGTTATTATTTTAAATATTGGCGTTTTTGTAGCGCTGCTACTCTTAAAATTGCTTTAGCTATAAATATTTAAGGAGTTTACTAAGTGGGGAAAAAAGGCAAAAGATATCCCGTGGTAGATAGTGTTTACTCTCTAATCCTGCAAATTGGCGTTTTATACTGTCTTAAATGCTTTATAAGCGCATTTCAGCTTATATGGGTAAAAACCTTAGAAAGGTTGTGAAGACATGAGGTACATATAGTGTAAAAAATTAAATACAAGACACCAACTACGTGATAATTTGTCATTTAATCTGCACAGATTGAAGATAACTAAATACCTTCAGTGCTATGGAGCTGCGAGGTTTGTCAAGTAGTTTTTCGAGCTACCTAAATGATGGCCAGGCAAAAACTATATGGTTTGCAAGAAGTCTAGTATTATATGGTCCTGTACTATCTTAACTCTTGACTTCATCCTATAAAATTAGTACTTTATTTACTATTATAGTCTAAGTCTATAGGATCAAAAATGGTGTTAAATCCGCTAGAACAGTTTAAAATACATACAATAGTAGAATTACCTAAATTATTTGGGCATGACATAAATTTTACCAACTCATCCCTTTTTATGATGATTTCAGTAGTATCGGTTATACTTTTCTTGCTCTTGGGGGTAAGGAAAGGGGCAGTAATACCAGGCTATTTGCAAGCTGCGGTTGAGTACGTATATGATTTTGTTACTTCCATAATAGAAAGTAACACTGGAAGCAAAGGCCTAAAGCACATTCCGTTGGTATTCACAGTATTTACTTTTACTTTGTCGTGTAATTTGGTTGGTATGCTTCCTTATAGTTTTACAGTTACAAGTCATGTGATAGTTACTTTTGCCCTATCAATGATAGTTTTTACTTATACAACAGTTGTTGGATTCAAAGAAAGGGGAATAAATTTTTTACGCATACTGTTGCCGGAAGGTATCCCATCATGGCTTGCACCCATGATGGTTTTTATTAAGCTATTTGCTTACCTGGCAAGGCCTATAAGCTTATCAATAAGGCTTGCTGCAAACATGATTGCAGGTCATACAATTATCAAAGTAGTAGCAGGGTTCATTATGAATATGCATTTGATTCTAACCCCTATACCGTTTTTGTTTATAATTGCACTAATAGGATTTGAAGTGTTTGTTGCAATTCTACAAGCTTATATATTTACTATATTAACGTGTATATATTTATCGGATGCAGTAAAGTAATTGACTTTTCTCTAGAATATTTTATAATTAATACATTAAAGAAATAGTTAAAGGTGATATATGGATTTAGTAGCTTTAAAGTTTATAGCGATTGGTTTAAGCGTACTTGGCATACTTGGGGCAGGTCTTGGTATAGCAAATATATTTTCTACTATGCTAAGTGGGCTTGCAAGAAACCCTGAATCGGAAGGTAAAATGAAAATTTACGTTTATGTTGGTGCTGGTATGGTTGAATTTACGGGGTTGCTTGCGTTTGTTCTTGCAATGTTATTGATGTTCGTTGCTTGACACATGCCACAGCTTGATGTTTCAACTTTCTTTTCTCAAGTTTTTTGGTTTTTAATTTTTTTTTCTTTACTGTTTTTTGTAGTACATTATTTATTTCTGCCAAAGTTAGATGGAATAATAAATACTAGAAGTAAAAGGGTATTGGATTCTTTTAATAGTTCTATTCATCTTCTAAGGCTCATAGAAAATCAGACTGTTAAATATAATGCAGCTTTAAGTCAAGCTGAGATACAGGTAAAAAGAGTTATAGATGATGCACTAATCCAGGTAGAAAAGATGAAGGCTAACGTGAAGAATATATTAGAAGAGGAAGACAAAAAAATAAGTAAGTTCATTGAAGAAGGAGTTGCAAAGTTTAAGTCTGAGTATACTGATGAGTTAAAGCAAATGACTACTAATATTGCCTTGATTTATTACAATAAGTTGACTAATTCTGAAATTAAAGAGGAATTTGTTGCTAATTTGGTGTCTAAAGAATTTTAGGAGTTTTTATGTCTACGTCACTAATTGTTGGTCTTGCTTTTTTTGTAGGCTTTGTCTTTTCGTATAAGTTATTAAAGGAAGTGATAAAAAATGCTCTTAACGACAAGCGCAACAAGAGCAAACTTACAAATGAAGAGATTGAAAAATTCAGAAGAGATATGTTGGAGTATTACAAGAAATCTTCTGAAAAATACAAAAAATTAGATGAGGAAGTTAATAAAATGATGAATGAAGCATTTGATAAGGCTGATAGTATAATTAAGCATAATAGAAAGCAGCTGAATCAGACATTAGATGACAATGCCCGTTCTTACTTGGAGAAAGTTACTGACCAAGTTGAAAAAGCCATTGGAGATTTGCAAGCTAACACAGCAAATATAGCTGCTGATGCTGTAAAGAAAATAATGCAAGAACATAAGGATGATAAGCGCAGTAGTGAGGTTATATCTTCGTTCTCGCGCAACCTAAATAAAAAACTGCATTAGGTTTAATGTAGGAACTACCTATACTTCAAGCTAGTAACATAGAAAAAAATAAGTTCGTGTCAATTTATGTAAGGGGCAAGAAAGACTCTTTTACTATAAATTTAATATAGCACCCTGCAAAAATTAAGCAACACTACTTTTTTTATGGTTGAATACGCAAGTTGAGATATCAGCCATTGGATCAAGACTAGCTACGATGATGGCTATGTATTAATAAAAGCTAGTGGCGAACAAGTTTTAAATTTTCTTAACTCGCACTTTGGTATTCCAAAATTTGCGAGCAATTATTTATAATATAAAAACCATAACTTTTTAGTCAAGAACATTAAACTAAGCTCAGTATTTTTTGCTTCTTTCCTTGTTGCAACTTCAATTTTAATACTAGCAGAGAAATATACATATTTTGCTTTGACGTTGATATTTATAGTTGGATGTTCTAATTATTTGTTCAAATTTATAACTACAGTTTTTAGCTTATGTGAAACCTACAACCGAAAAATGAGTTATGATAAGATGAACGGAGAAGATTTTCCTATATATACTATTTTATTGCCTACTTTTGAAGAAAGTGCAATAATAGAATAATTGATTGAAAGTATCGAAAGTTTAGATTACTCAAGATTGAAATTAGACGCAAAGTTTCTTATAGAAAGTAATAATCAGGAAATGCTTACAGCTATAAAAAACATACTTTACCACAATATTTTGAAGTAATAAAGGTACCTCTTTTTTTACCTAAACAAAGGCCAGGTCATGCAATTATGCTATGAGCCTCTAAGGGGAAAGTATGTAGTAATGTATGATGTAGATGACAAGTTAGATCCATTATAGTTAAAAAAAATACTGATTGAATTTGACCGGGGTAACGATGAGTTATCCTGTGTGCAGGCAAAACTAAATTACTATAATCACAATCACAATTTTCTGACAAAATCCTTTTCCTTGAAATATATGAGTTGGTTCCAGTACTTATTGCCTGGATTCCAAAAAATGAACATACAGGTACCTTTGGGTGGTAGCAGTAACCATTTTTTCAGTAGAGATTTTAGGGAAAGTACTTTTTTGGGATGCTTATAACATTACTGAAGATGATGAATAGTTTTGAGACTTGCACAAATGGGATATAAAACTAAAATTATTGATTTGAAAACATTAGAAGAATCACCAACTACTATGTTTTCTTGGATTAAGAAGTGAGCACGCTGGATCAAATGCTACATGCAAACTTATATTATTCATTTAAAAAATATGAAGTCACTTTATAAATATACTGGACTTAAAGGAATTTTACTATTGAATCTTTTTATTGGCTCTACAGCTTTTATGTTTTTCACTACTCCTTTTTTATTGCTTTCATTGATATTAACTCAAATTTTAAGTAAATTATTTTTGTACTACTTTGCAGTGGTATACATTACTAATCTGATTTTTTCGACAATAGCGATCAAGCAGCAAAAGATGCCTTTTCACTTTTATGTAGCATTGGTATTTTCTCCTGTCTATAACCTGCTGCATAGTGTTACATCTTTTCTCGCCCTGTGGGAGTTTATTACTTGCCCTCAGCAATGGAACAAAATTCAGCATGGTTTATGGAACAAAAACAATCAAAATTCGTAGCTATTTGGCTATTTCTCTGCTCTATCATGATAGTCCTCATGGTGGGGATTGGTGGATTTACCAGACTCTCAAAAGCAGGGCTATCTATTACAGAGTGGAACCCAATTACTGGAACATTTCCACCACTTAACGAACGAGGCTGGCTACAAGAAAAATCGAAATATGAGACTACACCTGAATATAAAGCATTTAACTATGGTATGAGCATGGAGGAGTTTCGTACTCTATACTTAATAGAGTATGTACATAGATTGGTTGCAAGGCTAACGGGATTGATTTTCATTCTGCCATTTATATATTTTACACTAAAAAAAAGGATATCTAAAAAGGTAGTAATAAGGTTATCTATAGCACTATCATTTGGAGTCTTGCAAGCTTTTACTGGTTGGTATATGGTTAAAAGCGGTTTGGTAGCTAAGCCGCATGTGAGCCACTATATGCTCACACTTCACTTGCTATTAGCATTGGTTATTTTTGCATTATTGTCATATCAATTTTTTAATTATCAAATTAGGCAAAAACAAACTAAACTTAAGATTAGTGGTAACACTTTATACTACGTGGGAATAATTCTGGTCCTGATTGTAGTACAGATAATTTTTGGGGCATTTGTTGCAGGGTTAAATGCTGGTTTAATTTACAATACCTTTCCACTAATGGGTGGACACATTATCCCGAAAGATTTATTTTTCTTACAGCCTACATGGCTAAATATCTTTGAAAACAGAGCAACAGTACAATTTATACACCGAACACTAGCATTGCTAATCTTGGCCCTGACAACAGTACTCACAATAAAAAATGCCAGTGTAAAACCGGTGTATACTATGCTACTCTCCGTCATCATCCAGATAATTTTAGGAGTGGTCACTTTGTTGTTGCATATACCAATAACTATTGCTATATCTCACCAAATGTTCTCATTTATCTTATTTGGATCAGGTTTATGTTTCCTGTGTTATTTAAGAAAGCAAAACTAACACTACATCACCAATCTGTACATTTTTTCCTTCTTGAACGAGAATGTTTTTTATCACCATTTCTGCTTCAGCACATATGATATTTTCCATTTTCATTGCTTCCACAACAAATAAAGGTTGTCCTATTTCTACCTGATCTCCTACGTTTACGTGTAATTTAACTAATAAACCGGATATTGGAGATTTTACGGCATCTACTGAGGCTTTTTCTGCTTCGTTATTTAACATTAACTTACTTAATTCAGCCACATGAGGTTTAAATATATAGCACTCAGCTTGCATTCCGGCATGCCTTATGAAGTATTTGCTGCCTTGTTTTTCTACTTTAAATGTTACATTAGTATCATCATTAATTGTAATACATAGCAACCTATAACTTGATTTCCACTTACCACTTACAGAATACGTGTTATGATTATATATTGTCGTTAAAATATTATCTTGGTACTTCGCATTTACAAGATGTTCGTTGTCATTTATTCTAGCTACGAACACTTCATCGATTGGCTTATCGTAATATTTTTCTTTATTTTCTAAATGAACATATAACCCAGCGAAAATAAATATTTTAATATATTCTTCCGTAACAAAATCACCATGAAACCCACTGGGGTAGTGGTCTGGGGTGAATCTTGTATGGAGCTTTGCTGCAACGAAATTTGGATGGTGGAAAATGGATTCTAGAAATTCTATATTATTTGTTACCCCTCCTATATAACATTCAGACAATGCTTTTTGCATTCTGCTGATTGCTTCTATTCTATCTTTTCCATATGTTATTACTTTTGCAATCATCGAGTCATAAAACATGCTAATTTCTGAACCTGCAGCGACTCCGTCGTCTACTCTCACATGATCATTTTCATTTGGTTTATCGTAGTATTTTATTCTTCCGCTAGAAGGGAAAAACCTTTTCGATGGGTCTTCAGCACAAGTTCTACTTTCTATTGCGGAACCTGTGAGTCTAATATCATCTTGACCGAACCTTAATTTCTCTCCACAGGAAGTTCGTATCATTTCTTCTACTATATCTATTCCAGTTACAAATTCTGTTACTGGATGCTCAACTTGCAATCTCGTGTTTACCTCAAGAAAATAGAAATTTTGGTCTTTATCCACAACAAACTCAATAGTACCTGCTGAAAAATAGCCAGCTTGCTCTGCCAGGGAAACACATTGGGCATACATCTCTTGTCTTACTTTCTCGCTGATGAATGGACTTGGCGTTTCTTCTATTATTTTCTGATTATTCCTTTGTACTGAGCACTCCCTCTCTCCAAGACACACTACATTGCCATATTTATCTGCTATGATTTGTATTTCGATGTGCCTTGGTAGCTCTATATATTTCTCTATAAAGATACTACCATCCTTAAAACTCTTCTCCGCTTCGTTTGCTGCTGATGTGAATGCTAGTTCAATTTCCTTTTTGGAATTTACAATTCGCATACCTTTGCCACCACCACCCGAAGCTGCCTTTAGCATAACGGGAAAACCAATCTCTTCCGCAACTTGAGCTGCATGGGCAGCATCGTTAATCTTGCCCATATATCCTGGTACTATATTGACCCCAGCCTTTCTTGCGGCTTCTTTTGCTGTTATTTTGTTAGCTGTAACTTCTATTGTTTCTGCACTTGGCCCAATGAAATCTATATTGTATTTTTGTAGAGCATATGGAAAATCTGGATTTTCTGCTAAAAACCCGTAACCTGGATGCACAGCTTGTACACCTGTTTCAACTGCTACTTCACATATTTTTTCAATATTTAAGTAACTAAGGCAAGAAGGCGAAGGACCGATATACTTTGACTCATCTGCTTGCCTTACATGCACAGAATTTATATCTGCATCTGAGTACACGCATACACAAGATATACCCATTCTATGAGCAGTTTTGATAATCCTGCAGGCGATTTCCCCTCTGTTTGCTATTAAAATCTTATTGTACTTCTTTTCTGTCATCGTATAAGTATAATTTCTTAACTTGAGAGAGTAAATTTCTATGTAATTGCCTACAAGTAATTTTCTTTCTTCATATATAGGTACCAGGTGCTACTATTTTTGCAGCACCCTTAGCACTAATATCCTCCATTAGAGTGCTCACGTCATTCGAGTCGTATATCTCGCTAAGTGCTTTAAAAGACAGACATGCAACTCCACCAGAAGCTATTGTTGCTACTGAAGCTAGTGCAAGCTCTTGGGAGCACAGATACAGAAAATATAAAGATGAACACAAGGTAGCAATACACGCTATAGTTCCTACTATATATAAGCACAGGTGAAATTTCTTATTACATAGGAAGCTCTC
>NZ_NJBR02000095.1:0-4757 GCF_002204235.2 Wolbachia endosymbiont of Wuchereria bancrofti | reverse complement strand
CCTATAGAAATTTATAAAGACATACGGTGCACGTAGTACAAGGAATTAAACAATAGTACAACAAATACAAAACCTTCTTGTCATTTTAATTTGCACAGATTAGGAGATTGTATAAAATAGCCCTATTGCTAAGATAAGAGAGCTGACAAAGTGCGTCAAGTAATTTTTTGCGTTTCTGTGCACTATTTGAATGACTATTATAATAGCTGTGCTTGGTGAGTAGACAATATAAAAGTCCATTATTTTATCGGTTTGCTAGACGCCTGTACAGTTATTGGTACTATTAAGGTACTCCCTAATCTTTTTTAAATCCTCCCAAGCTAAACGTTTTTGCGCTGGTTGACGAAGTAAATAAGCTGGATGAAATATAACAGCTGTGGTAATCGAATAGGATAAGTATTGATTAGTATACGTATGGAATCTGCCACGCAAAGTTGATATAGCTTTTGTGTTATCAAGAAGGCTATAACATGCGATACCTCCAACTAAAATGAGGATCTGCGGTGAAATCAGTGCGATATGTTTCTCAACGAATGGTCTACACATGTCGAGTTCTAGGTCAGTTGGCTTTCTATTGCCTGGTGGACGCCAAAATACAGTATTGCTTATGTATACTTTAGTGCGATCAAGATTGATTGCACTAAGCATCTTATCTAGCAACATTCCGCTTGCACCACAAAATGGTATGCCTTTAAGGTCTTCGTTTGCTCCTGGAGCTTCGCCAACAAGCATAATTTTTGCACTTTGATTACCATCGGAAAAAACAGTATTGGTTGCAGTTTTTTTTATCTCACAACCTTCAAATGACTTAATTGCACTTCTTAGTTCATCCATGCTGTTACATTTACTTGCGAGTTTCCTTGCTTCAATTATCCAGTCACTCGGAAACATGGATTGCTGTTCTTTTTTTTGGACTTCGGCTTGAATGGCAGGAGATTGGATAGCTTTGCTATTTTTCTCTTGTTCCACTTTTTTTTCCTCGTTACCTTCTGTTAGTGTACAATCAATGCCCACTTCATGGTAAAATTTTAGTAATTCTAAATCTTCATCGCTCATAGTGCCTCTTAACCTTTTCTGCTTTTTTCATGGCCATATCATACTTCAATTTAGATAAGTGTCTAATATATAATATGCCGTTTAGATGATCTAGCTCATGCTGGATACACCTTGCAAGCCAACCACTAGCTTTTAGTGTCTGTTCTTTGTTATTTAAGTCCTTATATTTCACAGTTAAATATTTTGGGCGTCTAATTTCATGACTTTGCTCTGGAATTGAAAGGCATCCTTCTTTGAGAATGACTTGTTCATCTGATAATTCTGTAATTTCAGGATTAATCATGCAAAATTTACCAGTAGATTCATATCCTACTGGTCCACCTTTAATATCCCCTAGCTGGATATCCATGACGAAAATTCTCTTTAGCACTCCAATTTGCACCGCAGCAAGACCAAGACCTTCTGCATTGTACATAGTTTCAAACATATCGTTTACTAATTCTTTAATTTTATCGTTTATACCTACTACTTCACTGGCACGTGTAATTAACCTTTCATCGGGAGCAGTTGCAATTGATAATTTAGGCATAAAATTATAATTCTATGTTTTATTTTTTCCTTTGTCCAGTATTTGGATATATTAAAATGTTGCTGTATTTTTGTAATGGAAATATAAATTATTAAAGGAAGCTGCCTAAATGAAATTATATAATAAGGTCAACTAATGTACTCTGCAGTAATAGTAAAACCCAAGAGAAATGTTTTTGCTGTTTTAGATATAGGTACAACGAAAATTATCTGTCTAATTGTTAAGATAAGTGGCAACTTCAACTATAAGGTAACAGGCACAGGTTATAAGATTGCAGAAGGTATAAATGGTGGATCAATAACTGACATAAAGTATGCAAGTTACTCTATTTCGTCTACTATAGGTTTGGCTGAGCAAGTATCAGAGGAAACTATAGACCAAATATATGTTAATATTGCTGGATGTGGAATCTTATCTTTCAATGTGCACAATGAGATTATCGCAGCTAATCATGAAATTTCTGACCGGGATATAAAACGTGTAGTTTTTCAAACATTTGAGAAATATATTGAAGAAAATGTTATTATTCACAATATACCACTGAAATACCACTTAGATGATATGACTGATATAAGGGAAGTTAGTGGGTTGTATGGAAAGAGATTATCTGCTGATGTTAATGTTGTCACTGCTTCGCGTCCAGCACTTACCAACATTGAAAATTGCATAACCAATAATAGCGGTATAAGCATGGCAGGTTGCATTGCTTCCGCGTATTCTGCAGGTTTTGCTTGTCTTAGTGAAGATGAAAAAGAGCTTGGAACTGCTATTGTTGATATAGGAGGTGGGTGTACTGCAATTGGGATTTTCAAAAGAAGCAAACTTATATATGCAAACAGCATCCCAATCGGTGGTGTTCATATTACTCGAGATATAGCTTATGGACTATGTACAAGCATAGAACATGCAGAGCGTATAAAAGTACTGTACGGTAGCACTATTGTGACTTCAATAGATGAGAACGAATACATTACAGTACAAAATAATGAGAATGATGAACAGGCTCGAGTACCCAAATCTGAACTTGTTGACATCATAAGACCAAGGATTGAAGAAATACTTGAGTTGGTGAAAGAGCAATTTAGGAAGCAGAAAGATCCAATTAATAAAGTGGTTATCACAGGTGGCACCAGTCGGCTGGCAAGTATGAAGGAGATTGCAAGCTATATATTCAATAAACAAGTACGTATTGGGTGCCCTGAGTCGTGCGGTGGTCTTGATGGTGAATATAATAAAAATCCTGTGTTTTCTGCTGCCATAGGCTCTATAAAGTTAATAGTTGACACTTTTTATAAAAATAACCCTGATATGCTGGGTCAGGATGGTAAAATAAGTAAATTGTACCACTGGGTGAAATCAAAAGTCACAGTCTAGGCCCTATGGACAAGATTTTATATAGGAGCAACATAAGAGCCATAATAGGATTTGAGAGTCCCATAAAAACCTCAGTAGTTTTATCAAATCTGGAAAGATACGCCTAAGATGTGTAATTCATAAACTTCTATGAATTACACAAAATATTCAATCTGATTTTTAACTTATAATTTTGAGTATTTGCCATTAATTTGATACGTATGGTTATGCGTTACGCACTGGTTTTCTGGTCTAGTGGAAGCATATTGCAATGCTCGTGCAGTTACACGCTTGACACTGGAGCCTATGGGACTTACTTTGATAACTGACGAGCTATAAGCAAAGCTGTTAATTTTGCATAAGGATGTGTATGGTAACTACAATAATATACAGAAAATATGAACATAACTTTACATTCACAAAAAGATTTTGAATTTATGCGTAAAGCTGGAAGGTTAGCAGCTGAAACTCTTGATTTCATTGCACCATATGTAAAGGTAGGAGTAACAACTAATAAATTAAATGACCTATGTCATGATTTTATAGTCAAAGCAGGTGCAGTTCCGGCACCATTAAACTATAAGGGATACCCCAAGTCGATTTGCACTTCGAAAAATGCTGTTGTATGTCATGGCATTCCTGACGATAAACCACTTAAAGATGGGGACATTTTAAATATCGACGTTACGGTGATTTTAAATGGTTGGTATGGTGATACAAGCCGCATGTTTTGGGCTGGCAAACCATCAATAAAAGCAAAACGCTTATGTGATGCTACTTATGTTGCATTGATGGAAGCAATAAAACAAGTTAAGCCTGGTAATAAATTGAACGAGATAGGGCTTGCTGTAGAAAAGTATATTAGAGATTTTGGCTATTCTATAGTACGTAGCTATTGCGGACATGGTATAGGAAAAGTCTTCCATGCGCCGCCTAATATAGTACATTTCTATGATCAAGATGAAAGCCTTGTATTAAAGGAGGGGATGTTTTTTACAATAGAACCAATGATCAACGCTGGAAAACATGAAACTCTGCTTAGTAGACTTGATAATTGGACAGTAACAACACGCGATCTTTCACTCTCTGCACAATTTGAGCATACGCTTGGGGTAACAAAGGATGGTGTTGAAATATTCACATTATCACCTAAAGATTGGCATTTTCCGCCTTATAACTAGATTCTTTCACAACCATATGAATATTATGATTTGAAAACAAGGGAACGGAACTACAAAAAACTACTCAACAAACTTTACCAGCTTCCTTATTGTAACATTGAAGCTAATTACTTATTTTCTCTATACAGATTAAACGACAAAAGACTCAATGTACTTGATGCCTCATATTTAATTTTTTGCACTATGTGCACCGTATATCTTTATAACCTTTCAAGGTTTTTACTTAATATAAATTGAAATGCGCTTGTTAAAGCATTTGACACAGTAAAAACGCCAATTTAAAAAATAGGTAGTGAATAATTAGCTAACAGGGTTTTTTTACCTTTTTTCTGCTTAGTAAATTTTCTAACGTTTAAATTTAGATCAGCTACGACTTAAAAGGAGCTAGATTGGACGTTTAGAATAAAAAAATGCTAACTATAAAGTTAATATAAATAACTAGCCACCAACTGTTTTTTTTGCCTTTTTTTCTATTAGCAAATTTCTTAAATATTTGTAGCTACCGTCGTTCCTTAGCGTGATCCAAAGATACTGTGGAGTATGATGAGGAATCGCCATTCCAGTGTGTTGAATCCCAATGTCGGGGCACTGGAATGACAGCAAGAACACTCACTAACATAGAGAATATAAACTTTCTC
>NZ_NJBR02000094.1:0-1347 GCF_002204235.2 Wolbachia endosymbiont of Wuchereria bancrofti | reverse complement strand
AATTAGTTTTGGAAGTGGAAGATATGCTACAAAATAATTTCCACTCCTACAAATGCTATTTATACCAGATTGGTCTCATTTTTGAACTACTGAGTTGCACATTTCTGACTACCACAGCATTGATTTATTGCCGCATTAATAAGATATCCTGTTACACCACCTGCTATGGTACCAGTAATTCCTGACAACACGGCTGTTACAACTGCTTCAATAGCAGCAATTTTAGGTATAATTCCTATTATAGCCAGTGTGGCTCCTATAGCACTAAACAATAACGCTGGAACTGTAATTATCCATATTCTTTCTGAAGATTGTTTTTATGGAGAGTTATGATCTGTTATAGGTGGCTAAACACCTTATTTTTTACTGGATGTGAATTGTTGTTAATTACATTTTCTTTGTGTTCATTAAATAATTTCACAAGCTTACTTTTTCCTTTTGACCCGGCCAAATATGATGTACTAGTATTTAATTCTCCTTTTTTTATTTCACCGCAAAATTTAGGGTTAGCACTTCCCTTCAATAGTAATTTTGCTTTTTCAATATCGTGATCAGTTTTCTCATGATAGCTGTAGGCAATTGATTGTAACATCCTGTTTTTTGTCTATATAGATGCGTACGGTAAGAGTATTTCCACCGTACCTCTGACTATATTCTGTAATACCGCTGATAATTAACCTTTCTTCTACATAGTCTACATCAATTTTAGCACCATATTCAAATAGTGCCTTAGCAACATCATTTTTATTTTTCTTTAAAGTATAATAAAGTGGTGAAGCCAAAATACCACATATATTAGGGTCTGCTTCGTACTTTAAAAACAAATTTACAACATCAAGGTTACCTAGTGCATACGCAACATGTAAAGGGTACCACAATAATCCCTCTAATGGTTAATGTTAAGTTAAATTTTGGACATGGATCAACACTACTATTATAAACTGATATTGAATTATCAGCGCTGTACTGGGATAAAAGTTTTTCAAGAAGTTCTATCTAACCAAATTCAGGATTATTACAAGAGTTTTCTGCAATATAGTGCAGTATTGAATTGCCAGTAAATATATCACAAATTTTAGTTTGTGTGTTGGTATCTTGAACTTTTTCTAATAGAGTTTTTGTTTTAGCTAGATCTCTATTGTCAAGAGCCTCAAATAAGTCAACTTCTTCTTCACTTAAATATGAACCATAGCGTTCTTTACGAAATTCTTTTATCCAATTTTTAGAAAATTCAGCTAAGTTGTTAACCCAATCATCATTAGACCTTTTACTGATGAATCCTTATTCAACTTGACTTGTTAATATTCCGTATACTACTGTTATTTCCTTAGTCTTTTCCATTGCTTT
>NZ_NJBR02000093.1:0-56332 GCF_002204235.2 Wolbachia endosymbiont of Wuchereria bancrofti | reverse complement strand
AGAGGTAGAATTGCAAGTACCGATAGCGATGGATAAGGGATTGCGCTTTGCAATAAGAGAAGGAGGTAGAACTATTGGTTCTGGTGTTGTTTCTGAAGTTTTGGAGTAAAAGAGTTTGAGTAATAGGAGTGTAGCTCAATTGGTAGAGCGCTGGTCTCCAAAACCAGAGGTTGTAGGTTCAATTCCTATCACTCCTGCATTAATATTGTGGTAGAAATGTTAAAAAGTTTGAGTGTCTTTTTTTGTGACATAAAGCAGGAAATACGAAGAATTGCTTGGGTGAGGAAGCAAGAAGTGTTGTCATCTCTATTTGTTGTAGTAATTGTTATATTATGCTTTTCGGTTTTCTTTTGCTTTGTAGATTTTATGTCTCTTTATGCGATTAAGACTTTATTTGGAATTGTCTATGGCATATGAACATAAATGGTACATCGTTAAAGTTAATTATGGGTACGAGAAGAATATACTTGAATTAGTAAGCAATGCTGTCTATTTTAAGGAGGTATTTATTCCTTATCAGACAGTATGTAACTCAAAGTCTGATATAAAAGAAGTATGTGAAGTGTATGTATGTATGTATCTGTGTGATGAGAGTAGAGATATTTTAAGCAAAACGCTTGGATTTCACAGTGGTGATTCCAGCAGTTTTAAAATAGTTTTAGATGAGGAGGTGGATTTAAAGCGCAAGGAATTCAATAAATATAAATGGTATATTTTGAGGGTTGCTTCTAATTATGAAGAAAAAGTGTGTCAACATGTACTGGAAAATTCTGTGAGATTAGGGGTTAATGATTATTTTAAGGAAGTTTTCATTCCATATGAGGAACCAAGTGAAGTGGAACTAAGATCTAAAAAAGCTGCCATACGAAGAAAGTGTTTTCCTGGTTATGTTTTTTTATATGTGGATTTGTGTGATGAAGTGCTAAATTTTGTGAATAATATACCAAAGTCTCTTAAAGTCTATGGATTCTTAAAAAATGGTAGTGTTCCAAAAGTGATTTCGGATGACGAGATTCACTCAATGTGCAATGCGCTTTACAATGCTCAAGAAACGAAAAAATTAAGCCATGGTTATGAAAAAGGTGAAAAGGTGAAAATTAATGATGGTCTTTTTCAGAATTTTACTGGTAAGGTAGATATGATTAATGATGAAAAAAAAATTATTAATGTAGAAGTGTCAATTCTAGGGAAGCCAACAATAATAGAGCTTGATCTAGCTCAAGTAGAGAAAATAGAAGATTAATTATGAGTGTTGTAATTGCCAAGATTAACTTACTGATGGAAGCGGGAAAGGCAGTTCCTGGACCAAAGATTGCTTCAGTGCTTGGTCCGCGCGGCATACCTGTTCCTAAGTTCTGCGAGGCTTTCAATAAAGTGACTGGCACAGCTAACGCCAATTATAAAGTGGGTGATTTAGTAACAGTGCGGATTTCCATAAAGGATGACCGCTCTCACGATTTTACTGTCAGTGGCCCACCTGTGGCTTACTTGCTTAAGCAAGAAGCTAAATTGAGCAAAAGTTCTAGCAATCCTGGTAAAGAATTGGTAGCTAAATTGCCTATGTCTGCTATAATTAAGATAGCAAGATATAAGATGGTTGACATGAAAGTGGATAATGAAGATTCAGCAGTGAAAATGGTTATAGGCACTGCTAAATCTATGGGTATAGAAGTTATAGAAGGTTAGAAGCATGAATATACATAGCGACAGTCCCAGGCAATGTTTAGAAGAAATTATCAAGTCTGCTTCAGCAAAGTTTAACGAATCAATTGACGTTGCAGTTAATTTAGGTATAGATTCACGTAAATCTGAAGAACAAGTGCGTGGTACAGTAGTTTTACCTAAAGGTATTGGGAAAGATATTAAAGTAGCTGTCTTCACTCAAGGCAAACATTTACTAGAAGCTGAAAAAGCTGGTTCTAATATTGTAGGGGGAGAAGATTTAGTTGAAGAGATAAAAAAGGGTAGAAAACTGGATGTTGATTGGTGTATCACTACTCCTGATTTCATAGCAAAAATCACTCCTATTGCAAAGATGTTGGGTGCTAAGGGGTTAATGCCTAATCCTAAATTTGGTACCGTGACTTCCAACGTTGCAGAAGCTATTAAAACCATCAAGTCTGGTCAAATAAAATTTAGGACAGATAAAAACGGTATTATCCACGGCAAATTAGGGAATATCAAGTTTAGCGTTGATGATTTGCTAGAAAATTTAAAAGCCTTTCTTAAAGTAATTAAAAGTAATAAACCCATTTCTGTAAAAGGGGTGTACTTTAAGAGCGTTTTTTTAAATTCAACTATGGGTAAGGCTTATAAAATGAGTAAAGTGGAAGATATAATTTAGGGGGTAATACCGTGAAGCGCGAGAATAAGGATGAGTTTATACAAAATATAATAAACGTGTTTGTAAATAATGATTTTTTGATACTGGTAAATTTTAAATCTATAAATGCTAGCGATTCATTAATCCTTAGGGATAGCTTAAAGTCTGCAGCTAGTGGAATGCTAGTAGTTAAAAATACTCTAGCCCGCTTAGCTTTAGGAAGAGCTGGTAGGTTTTCTTATTTATTAGATAGATTTTCTGGTCCCGTTGCTGTTATATACTCCAGTGGTATAGTAGAAGCTGCAAAGCTAATAGTTGATTTCACTAATGCTAATAAAGAAAAGATGTCTGTGATTTGCGCAGCTCACTTAAACCAATTGCTTACAATGGAGGATGTTAATAAATTAGCTAAGTTGCCTTCTCTGGATGAGTTGCGTATTAAAATTATGCGTTTAATATTTTATAATATCCCTGCCCGGTTGGCGTTATCTATTAATTCACCCTCTATTAGGCTTATGGGAGTATTGGGTTATTATAGTTCTAAAAAATAAATTTATTGTCAAGTAAGGTAGTAGTATGAGTAATGTAACAAACGATTTAGTTGATAAAATATTATCTTTAAACTTATTAGAGGCCTCTGAGCTTGTAAAAGTTCTAGAAGAGAAAATAGGATTACCTGCTGGTTCTTTTGTTGATGGGGCTGTTAGTGCTAGTGCACCTACTAGTGATAATGCTGCCAGCTCTGTTGCTCAAGAAAAAACTGAATGTAAAGTTGTGATTAAAGAAATTGATGCAAGTAAAAAAATGGAAATCATTAGAACAGTGAGAAAAGTTGATCCTACATTAGGCTTAAAAGAAGCAAAAGAGTTAGTCGAATCCTTACCTAAAGATTTGACTGCCAGTGTTCCTAGGGGTGAGGCAGAGAAAATAAAGCAACAGCTCATTGATGCAGGAGCAACCAAAGTGGAACTCGAATAGGATGTTTATATTTAATATATTAATTTTATATTAATATAGCCCTTTTAGTTAGTTTGAGGTGTTTTAATGGTTGGTTCTTCTTATATGTGTGCTTCTAATGCTTTTATTCCTAGAGTTTCTTACTCTAGGTCAATTGATTTAAAAGATTCTTTATTGGATTTAGTTAAAGTTCAAAAAGAGTCATACAAGTCATTTACTCCTGGAAATCATGGTAATGAGAGACTTGAGTCTATCTTTCGTTCAGTTTTTCCGATAAACGATCCTTTGCACAGGGCTACTATTGAATTTATAAGTTGTAGGATAGATAATCCTAAGTACGATGAGTCTGAGTGTATAAAGCGTAGTATAACTTTTTCTGCTCGAGTCATTGCTTCTATACGCCTTGTTATTATGCAGGATGGTATTTCCCTTGACGAATATAAATCGATTAAAGGGAGTGGAGATCATTCTAAGCTTTCAACCGTTATAAAGTTTATAGGGGAGCAAGAGGTCCATTTCTGTGAATTGCCAATGATGACCGATAAAGGCACCTTCATCATTAATGGTGTAGAGAAAGTGATCGTTTCGCAAATGCATAGGTCTCCTGGTGTATTTTTCGATAGCGATAAGGGAAAAACCTACAACTCTGGTAAACTAATCTATTCCGCTAGAGTTATTCCTTATAGAGGTTCTTGGCTTGATATTGAGTTTGATGTTAAAGACCTCTTATATTTTCGTATTGATAGGAAAAGAAAATTACCAATCTCAGTCTTATTAAAAGCATTGGGCTTATCAAATAATGATATACTCAGTAGATTTTATGAAAAGATAAAGTACATAAAATATAAGAATAGTTGGAAAGTACCGTTTGTTCCTGACAAATTTAAGGGGGTTAGATTACCTTTCGACTTAATGGATGTTGAAGGTAACGTGTTATTTAAGGCTAATGTTCGTATTACCTCAAGATTAGCTAAAAAGCTACATGATGACGAATTAAAGGAGTACTTAGTACCTTTTGATTCTATATGTGGTTTATTCCTTGCAGAAGATTTAATAGATAGTGTTAGCTCTACGAAAATTTTATCTGCTGGTGAGTCTATAAAGATAGAAGATGTAAAAAAGCTTGAGTTGTTGTCCATAGGTGAAATATCAGTACTAAACATCGATAATTTGTCTGTCGGTCCTTATATATTAAACACGCTTTTCTTAGACGAAAACATGTCTTATCAAGACGCACTGTATGAAATATACAAGGTCTTGCGTCCTGGTGAAGTTCCTGTGTTAGAAATAGTAGAAGAGTTTTTTCATAATCTTTTCTTTAACCCTGAGTATTACGATCTATCTAACATTGGTAGATTGAAACTTAACTCTTATCTTGGGTTAGATTATGATGAGGATTTAACTGTTTTAACATATGAGGATATTATTGAAATTATAAGAAAGATAGTATTGCTGCGTGACGGCCAAGGATCTGTAGATGACATTGATCACCTGGGAAATAGAAGAGTAAGGTCAGTTGGAGAGTTTATAGAAAATCAGTTTAGAGCTGGGCTATTAAAGCTGGAACGTGCAGTAATTGACTCTATGTCTACTTCTAGTTTAGATAAAGTTTCTTCACCTGACTTCATTAATCCAAAAGTGTTAACTAATGTCTTAAGAGATTTTTTCAACTCTTCTCAATTATCTCAGTTTATGGATCAGACTAATCCGTTATCTGAAATAACACATAAAAGGAGGTTGTCAGCATTAGGTCCTGGTGGTTTAACGAGAGATCGTGCAGGGTTTGAAGTGCGGGATGTTCATCCAACTCATTATGGAAGAATTTGTCCTATTGAAACTCCTGAAGGGCAAAATATAGGGTTGATCAACAGTTTAGCTATATATGCACGAGTTAACAAATATGGTTTTATTGAAAGCCCCTACAGAAAAGTAGTTGATAGGGTTGCCACTGATCAAATTGAGTACTTATCTGCCATAGATGAAGGTTTATATTATATAGCCGATACCAGCGCAAAGCTTGACAATAATAATCGTTTTATCGACGACATGCTATACTGTAGGTATGCTGGTAATTTTGTCATGGTCAGCAGTGATCAAGTGAGCTACATTGACGTATCCCCTAAACAGGTAATATCAGTTGCAGCCTCTTTAATCCCATTTTTAGAAAATGATGATGCTAATAGGGCATTAATGGGTTCAAATATGCAACGTCAAGCTGTGCCTTTATTGAAGCCTACTGCTCCTTTGGTTGGTACTGGCATAGAGTCTTTTGTAGCTTCTGGCTCTGGTGCCGTAGTTTTAGCAAAACGCGACGGCATAGTTGATAGTTCTGATAGTAACTCTATAGTTATACGTGCTTTTGATGAAGAAAGGGTTAACTATCTTGGCGTAGATATTTATCATTTAAAAAAATTTCAACGCTCTAACCATAATACTTGCATTAATCAAAAACCGCTAGTACGTGTAGGTGATTATGTTAAAGAGGGTGATGTAATAGCTGATGGCCCTGCAATTAACAGTGGTGAGCTAGCACTTGGTCAAAACTTGCTGGTCGCTTTTATGTCTTGGCAAGGGTATAATTTTGAAGACTCTATTATTATCTCCAGTGAAATTGTTAAAAAAGATCTCTTCACTTCAATACATATAGAAGAATTCGAATGTGTTGTACACGATACTCCTTTAGGGTCAGAGAAAATAACTCGTGCTATACCTGGCGTTAATGAAGAAAATCTATATCACTTAGATGATAGTGGTATAGTAAAAATTGGTACAAGAGTTGGTCCGGGCTATATTCTTGTAGGTAAAATTACACCTAAACCTTCTCTTTTATTGCCTCCTGAAACAAAATTATTAATGACGATTTTTGGTGAAAAGTCATTCGATTGTGCAGACTCCTCTTTATACACATCCCCAGACGTTGAAGGAACAGTCATTGATGTACAGGTCTTTACACGTAGAGGGGTCGAAGAAAGCGAAAGGGCACTGCTTATCAAGCAGAAAGAAATGAATGATTTAGAAAAGGAGCGAGATTATATAATCAATGTTGCTAGTGAATATTTTTATGACGAACTGAAAAAACTTCTTGTTCATTCTTGCTTTCAAGATCAAGAAAAACTTGACGCTATTGAACGTGAACAATGGTGGGGTATAGGATTAAAAAATCGATCTATCTCTGAACAGGTTAAGAACTTAAAAAAAGATTTTGATGAAAAAGTATCGAATACAATAGCACAGTTTAAACAAAAAGTGGAAAAGTTAGATGAAGGCTATGACTTACCTCAAGGTGTGTTAATGTCGGTAAAAGTTTTCATTGCTGTAAAGCATAGTCTACAGCCAGGAGATAAAATGGCTGGTAGACATGGAAACAAGGGGGTAATTTCTCGAGTTGTACCAGTGGAAGATATGCCTTATTTGGAGGATGGTACCCCTGTTGATATTATTCTGAATCCTCTTGGTGTTCCATCAAGAATGAATGTGGGGCAAATATTGGAAACCCATGTAGGTTGGGCTTGCAAAAAATTAGGAGAAAGAGTAGGCAACATTCTGGATGAAATTAACAAGATTAACAATGATTTCTGTAAGGAAATTAGATCTCTTGACGATAACAACTTTGCAAAATTTGCAGCGGTGTATTTTGATAATAAAAAAACTGAAGAGATTAGAGATGATGAAATAACAGATTCCCTTGTTAATATACCTAATAAAGGCTCACTAAATGATGAATTAAACACATTAGTGGAAAATTATTTAAACTCTTGCAAAAGTGCGTATGACAATTTACGTAGCTTCCTCATTGAGGTTTATAGCTGTGGTAGTGATGTATCTATTTGCAATAATATTCGCGATATTAGCAATAGTAACTTGATTGAATTTGCACATAAATTACGTAATGGCATTCCTGTTGCTGCACCTGTTTTTGAAGGTCCAAAGGATAAAAATATAATAAAATTATTTACACTTGCTGGCTTAGATCCTTCTGGACAAACTGAGGCATATGATGGCCGCACTGGTGAGAAATTTGACCGTAAGGTTACGGTTGGTTATATGTACATGCTTAAGCTGCACCACCTGGTCGATGATAAAATTCATGCGCGTTCAGTAGGGCCTTACAGTTTGGTTACTCAGCAACCTCTTGGAGGAAAATCCCATTTTGGCGGTCAGCGCTTTGGTGAAATGGAATGTTGGGCATTGCAAGCCTATGGTGCCGCTTATACTTTACAGGAAATGCTAACTGTGAAGTCTGATGATATTAATGGCAGGGTTAAGATTTATGAATCGATAATAAAAGGTGACAGCAACTTTGAATGTGGAACTCCTGAGTCTTTCAATGTGATGATAAAAGAACTACGTTCTTTATGTTTAAATGTGGCTTTAAAACAAAATAATGTTGTTATTGAAGACATATCTCACACTAACATTGCACAGTCTTTTGATAAGATTGGCATATCGATTGCTAGCCCTGAGAATATTAAATCTATGTCTTACGGCGAGGTAAAAGACGTCTCAACTGCAAATTATCGTACATTCAAAGTTGAGAAAGGTGGATTATTTTGTCCTAAGATCTTTGGTCCAGTCAATGACGATGAATGTTTGTGTGGAAAATACAAAAAAAGAAGACACAGAGGCCGCATATGTGAAAAATGTGGAGTAGAAGTTACATCTTCTAAAGTAAGAAGAGAAAGAATGGGTCATATAGAGCTTGCGTCCCCTGTTGCCCATATATGGTTTTTGAAGTCACTCCCTTCAAGAATTGGAGCATTATTAGACATGTCTCTTAGGGATATTGAGAATATTTTGTATAGCGATAACTACATTGTGATAGATCCCCTTGTTTCTCCTTTTGAAAAGGGTGAGATTATTAGTGAGAAAACTTATAATGAGGCTAAAGATGACTATGGTATCGATAGTTTCGTAGCTATGCAGGGTGTTGAAGCTATAAGAGAGTTGCTTACTTGTCTTGATTTACATCAAATCAGAAAGGATTTAAGACTGGAATTAGAGTCTGTTGCTTCTGAAATAAGAAGAAAGAAAATTATAAAGAGGTTACGTATTATTGAAAACTTTATTAAATCTGGAAACAGACCTGAGTGGATGATACTTACGACTATACCTATTTTACCACCTGACTTGCGTCCTTTAGTATCGCTTGAAAGTGGTCGCCCCGCAGTTTCTGACTTAAATCATCATTATAGGACTATTATTAATAGAAATAACAGATTGAGGAAATTATTAAGCTTGAATCCTCCTGAGATTATGATTCGTAATGAAAAGAGGATGTTACAAGAAGCAGTTGATTCTCTTTTTGATAATAGCCGTCGCAATGCTCTAACAAATAAAGCTGGTGCTATTGGATATAAAAAATCTATTAGTGACATGCTAAAAGGAAAACAAGGCCGTTTCCGCCAAAATCTCTTAGGAAAAAGGGTAGACTATTCTGGACGTTCTGTAATAGTTGTTGGGCCAGCTTTAAAGTTGAATCAATGTGGGTTACCAAAAAGAATGGCTCTTGAATTATTTAAGCCTTTTGTTTATTCAAAGCTTAAGATGTATGGTATGGCTCCAACTATCAAGTTTGCTAGTAAATTGATAAGAGCAGAGAAGCCAGAGGTTTGGGATATGCTAGAAGAAGTGATAAAAGAGCATCCTGTTTTGCTAAACAGAGCGCCTACTTTACATAGGCTTGGTATTCAAGCCTTTGAACCAATCCTTATTGAAGGCAAAGCGATACAACTTCATCCACTTGTTTGTACAGCATTTAACGCAGATTTTGATGGCGACCAAATGGCAGTACATGTGCCGATTTCATTGGAAGCTCAACTTGAAGCAAGGGTGCTGATGATGTCAACCAATAATGTCTTAAGCCCTTCTAATGGCAGACCAATTATAGTCCCTAGTAAAGACATAATACTTGGTATATACTACTTAACTTTACAGGAACAAACTAATAAAGAAGGTGATGATTTGCCATTTTTAGGCACTTTTGGTGAAGTTGAGCATTCTTTGAGTGATGGTACTTTACATATTCATTCTAGTATAAGATATAGAATAGAGTATACGAATAGCGAAGGTGAAACTTGCTATAAAACTATTCGCACAACTCCTGGTCGCTTAATATTATGGCAGATTTTTCCTAAACATGAGAATCTAAATTTTGATCTTGTAAATCAGGTATTAACAGTTAAAGAAGTAACTAGTATAGTTGATTTGATATATCGCAACTGTGGTCAAAGTGCTACGGTGGAATTTTCTGACAGGTTAATGGTACTTGGCTTTGAGTATGCTACGTTTTCTGGCATTTCTTTTAGCCGTTGTGATCTGGTTATACCTGAAACTAAAGCTAAACACGTTGATCATGCGAGGGGTGAAATCAAGAAGTTCTCTATGCAATATCAAGACGGGCTAATAACTAGAAGTGAGAGATATAATAAGGTTATAGATGAATGGTCTAAATGTACAGATATGATAGCTAATGACATGTTAAAATCAATATCTGTATATGATAGAAATAGTAAGTATAATTCAGTGTACATGATGGTTAATTCTGGTGCAAGGGGTTCTACTTCACAGATGAAGCAGCTAGCTGGGATGCGAGGGCTCATGACTAAACCTTCTGGTGAGATCATAGAAACACCTATAATTTCTAACTTCCGTGAAGGATTAAACGTATTTGAGTATTTTAATTCTACTCATGGTGCACGTAAGGGTCTTGCTGATACTGCGCTTAAAACTGCTAATTCTGGATATTTAACTCGTCGTTTAGTTGATGTATCTCAAAACTGTATAGTTACAAAGCATGACTGTAAAACAAAAAATGGTCTTGTTGTGAGAGCTACAGTTGAAGGAGGCACTATAGTTGCATCTCTAGAAAGTGTTGTGCTGGGCAGAACAGCTGCAAATGATATATATAATCCAGTGACAAAAGAGTTATTGGTGAGAGCAGGAGAGTTAATTGATGAGGATAAGGTAAAGCAAATCAATATTGCAGGTCTTGATGCTGTAAAAATTAGATCACCTTTAACTTGCGAAGTAAGTCCAGGAGTATGTTCTTTGTGCTATGGAAGAGATCTTGCAACCGGTAAAATTGTCTCAATAGGTGAAGCAGTTGGTGTAATAGCTGCTCAATCTGTTGGAGAGCCGGGTACTCAGTTAACGATGCGTACTTTCCACATAGGTGGAGTAATGACTAGAGGTGTTGAGTCTTCAAATATTATAGCTTCTATTAATGCCAAAATAAAATTGAGTAACAGTAACATAATTATAGACAAAAATGGAGATAAAATTGCAATAAGTCGTTCTTGTGAGGTGGTGTTAATTGATAGTCTTGGTAGTGAGAAGTTAAGACATAGTGTACCTTATGGTGCTAAACTTTGTGTAGATGAAGGTCAGTCAGTAAAAATCGGTGATAAGATTGCAGAATGGGATCCTTATACATTACCTATTATCACGGAAAAGACTGGTACAGTGTCATATCAAGATTTAAAAGATGGGGTGTCAATCACTGAAGTTATGGATGAATCTACAGGAATATCAAGTAAAGTAGTAAAAGATTGGAAACTGTACTCCGGTGGAGCTAATTTACGTCCTCGCATAGTGCTACTTGATGATAACGGTGAAGTGATGACGCTCGCAAGCGGTATTGAAGCATGTTATTTTATACCAATTGGTGCAGTACTCAATGTACAAGATGGCCAGAAGGTTCACGCAGGTGACGTTATTACAAGAACACCAAGGGAGTCAGTTAAAACTCGTGATATTACTGGCGGTTTGCCGAGAGTTATAGAGTTGTTTGAAGCACGGCGCCCTAGAGAACATGCCATCGTTAGTGAAATAGATGGTCATGTGGCATTTTCTGAGAAAGATCGGAGAGGAAAACGTAGCATACTCATAAAACCTTTGAATGAACAGATTTCTCCAATTGAGTATTTGGTGTCAAGAAGTAAACATGTGATAGTTAATGAGGGTGATTTTGTACGTAAAGGTGATCTGTTAATGGATGGTGATCCTGATCTCCATGATATTTTACGTGTACTTGGATTAGAAGCTTTAGCGCACTATATGATTTCTGAAATACAGCAAGTTTACAGATTGCAGGGTGTTCGTATAGACAACAAGCATTTAGAGGTGATATTAAAGCAAATGTTGCAGAAAGTGGAAATTACTGATCCTGGTGATACTATGTACTTGGTCGGCGAAAGCATTGACAAGTTGGAAGTTGATAAGGGAAATGATGTTATGAGTAACTCTGGCAAGCGGCCTGCTTGTTATCTTCCTATCTTGCAAGGAATTACTAGAGCAAGTCTTGAAACTAAATCCTTTATTTCTGCTGCCTCTTTCCAGGAAACAACAAAAGTGCTGACAGAAGCAGCATTCTGTGGAAAAGAAGACCCTTTAAGTGGATTAAAAGAAAATGTTATAGTAGGAAGATTAATTCCTGCTGGTACAGGTTTGATTATGAGTAAGGTCAGGGCACTTTCGCTTTGTGATAATATGGATAAATATGAAAAATATTTTGATATTGAAGCTTATGACGAGAAATTGTTAGAGAATAATGGTTGCCACTTGCATTCTGGAAAGAAAGAAAGTGTAGCAGAATCACGTTATAATTAGCCAAATTAAATATAGCTAACGAAGACGGGCATACTGTTTTATGACTGTGTGAACATTGGCGTGGCTTAGCATAGATTCCGCTCACAAGTAGCGGGGCAACGGTTTATAGAATCATTGGTAGATCTAAGTTACTTTAGGTGTGGATGAAAAATCTGCGGACATAGATTTCTAGCTATCTGAATATCTCTACTGCAGTTATGATCACATCAATAAGCAGGAGAAGTAATTCTTTTTCTGGAAATCTTAATTTTATTTTAGCTATCGATTAACTTAAAGTAAAATATCTTGACGTTTATTAAATATTACTATACAATAACTATGTGCATTTTATACACTATGGCAATAAAATTACCTTGTAATAGGTGTATTGGACCCGAGGGCAGTACTCGGCGCCTCCACCATGTTTTTAATTTACATGGGGGCGAATAAGGATCGACATGCATAGTAAAGATGGTAACTTTGCTCGGTTAGACACCACCGCTAAGAGTTCATAATTTAAACGCAAACGATAATTTTGCTGCTGAAGGCGATGTTGCGGTAGCTGCTTAATTTAAGCACTATAACTTCATTGCTACAAGCACGGCTTAGGGAACGCCGGGTAACAGAAGTTCCCCCAGAATTTACGTGTTTAAAACTTGTATGGATAAGATAGGTTACAAGAAATTACTCAATTCTGCCAAGTTTCAAGTTATCAAAAAGGCTTTAGGTGTTATATCAGGTAATAGCTTCACTCCTAACTTAGAAATATTATTTTTCACGTATTTTAATGATGTTGTCATATCAGATTACTTAAGAAAGTCATACCCTACTCAAATGCTTATTATATTACAGCATCAATTTTATGGTTTGGAAGTTTTTGAGGATAAATTTAGCGTTAGTTTAAGTTTTCGTGGAAAACAAGAGCAAATCACCGTGCCATTTTTTGCTATTAGTGAATTTCATGATAAAATTTTAGGAGATGTTTTCATATTTGACAAAATCAATGTCGATTTTGACAAAGAATATAAAAGTGAAAAATGTACTGAAAACTCATCAAATGGCAGTATTATATCCATAGACCAACTGCGTGACAAGTAGTGATTTGTGGGATGTTTGAAAGTATACTATGTAAATAAAAAATAAGCGGGTAGGATTGTTTGACTTACTGCCAAAGCTTTAAATATATTTCTATGCAGTCACTTTCCCGGCACATTTTTTAACTTATGATAAAAAATATTTTGAATTTGAGAAGGGGATTGATTTAAAACTCCTAAATACTTATCTTTTATATAATTTCCATGTAATAGACACGCATGCATCCAATCATATATTTACTCAACATGTTACTTGATCTTTATAGCTTCATTCTAATATGTTGGATTATTCTGGATTGGCTGATCAAGCTTAATGTGGTAAATATGTATAACGAGGTTGTAAGCAACGTAATGCACACTTTGAACCGGCTCACCTATCCACCGCTAAAAGTTATCAGAAAGTATGTACGACCACTCAACGGGTTGGATTTATCTATAATGGTATTGCTAATAGCAATTCACTTTGTAAAATATATAATGACTTACTACTTTAAGTAGATGCTAAAAAAATATCTAAAAGCAGTAATATACCTATCACTTTTAATATATATATATATATCAGTTTTTAGCTATAGCTATAAAGATTTATCCTTAAACACAGTCACAGATAAAGAAGTGACGAATTTAGGTGGGATAGTAGGTTCATATTTAGCTGATATATTAGTTCAATTTCTTGGATTAACTAGTATTACAGTAGCCACTACTATAATTTGTTTTTTGATCTTCAGACCATCAAAAAGGCTGCTGAAAATTCTCTACTCAATATTAATCAACTTAGGAATATGTGCTATGTTACCACAACTTTCACTAGGTATCACTGCAAGGTATATGCACAGTGGAATAATAGGAAATATACTAATTAATAACTGCCCTTTTTACATATTCATAATAGCAACGTCAACAGGTATTGTAGGGCTAATTGGTTGGAAGAGAACAATTTACTCGCTATTCCTCTTATATAAAAAAGTAGCTTCTCTTTTAGCAAAGGTTCTGTTTTTTAGGTTATATAAAGCCGCTGAGTATCCGACTGTACCATTATTAGTAGTGGAAGAAAAACACAGAGCTCAAATTACTACTAGACAGCAACCAAAAGAAAGGCAGAAAAAAGTTATTGGAGAGATCTTTGAATCTTCCAGCAAGTTTGAGTTTCCAAGCATTCACTTACTTTCTAAAGCAGAGGAATCTTTGCAGAGAAAGCAGCTGAATGAAATGGAGAGCAATGAGAATTTATCTCTGCTGGAGCAGGTCCTTAGTGATTTCGGTGTGCAAGGAAAAATTATTAGTGTATGTTATGGGCCAGTTGTAACTTTATACAAACTTGAACCACAAGCTGGCACAAAATCTGCAAGAGTAATTGGCCTTGCAGACGATATTGCACGTTCAATGAGTGCATTATCTGCACGTATTTCAATAATTCGTGGACAAAACGCTATAGGAATAGAATTACCAAACAAGGAACGAGAAATCGTCATGCTGCGTGACTTACTTGAATCATTAGAATATCAAAATGCAAATTTAAACCTTCCAATTGCGCTTGGTAAAGAAATAAGTGGAAAACCAGTTATTGCTGATCTGGCTAAAATGCCTCACTTGCTTGTTGCTGGAACCACAGGATCTGGTAAATCAGTTGCAATTAACACTATGATTCTTTCACTCATTTATCGATTAAGTCCTGACGCATGTAAGATGATAATGATCGACCCAAAGATGCTTGAGCTTTCAATATATGATGCAATACCACACCTAATGACGCCAGTAGTGACAGAGCCAAAAAAGGCTGTTATTGCTCTTAAGTGGATAGTAAAAGAGATGGAAAATCGCTATCGCATGATGTCGTATTTGAATGTACGCAATGTAATAAACTATAACCAAAAAATCACGGAAGCGATGAATAGCGGGATAGAATTGGAGCGTGTTGTACAGATTGGGTTTAACTCAACAACAGGTAGACCCTTATTTGAAAAGATGCCAATAAAGATGGAAACATTTTCGTATATTGTAGTAATTGTAGATGAAATGGCAGACTTGATGCTTGTTGCTGGTAAGGAAATAGAGTGTTCTATTCAACGTTTAGCTCAGATGGCTCGTGCTGCAGGAATACACATTATAATGGCAACACAACGTCCGTCTGTAGATGTGATAACAGGCGTGATAAAAGCAAATTTTCCAACGAGAATCAGTTTTGCTGTCACTTCTAAAATAGATAGCAGAACAATACTTGGTGAACAAGGGGCTGAACAGTTGCTCGGTATGGGTGATATGCTTTATATGGCTTCTGGTGGTAAGATTATTCGAGTTCATGGCCCATTTGTGAGTGATGAAGAAGTGCAAAATATAGTTGATCATCTGAAAATGCAAGGTGAACCAAACTACATGGAGGAAATCACCAAAGAAGATGAAAATTCCTCTGCGGAACTAAAAGGTGAAACAGAGGATGAAGAGAATGATCTATACAAGCAAGCAGTGGCTATTATTCAAAGGGATCAAAAAGTTTCAACTAGTTACATTCAACGACAGCTTAGAATAGGCTACAACAGAGCTGCAAATATTGTTGAAAGAATGGAAAAAGAAGGTATTATTAGCGCTCCAAATTACTTAGGAAAGAGAGAGATATTGGTAGAATGACTACCAATATCTCTGTGCTATGATATATTTATGAGTATCAGATGTAGTATTCAATCAGTTAATTTAAATAGGTAGATGAACTTACCCACAAAAATATTTTTCACCTCGTTTATTTTGGGGTTTGTTCTTTCTCCTTATTTTATAAAGTTTCTAAAAAAAATTAGCAAAAATGGACAACCCATCAGGTTATGCAGTCCAGAAAGTCATTTAATTACAAAAAGAAATACCCCTACCATGGGTGGGGTAATAATACTGACTTCTTCTTTATTACCAATTTTATTTTGGGTTCAGTCAACGCCAGAGATTCTATTGCTAGTATCTATAACTCTATCCTTCGCTCTAATTGGGTTCATTGATGATTATTTAAAGTTAAAAGCGAATAGCTATCAAGGGTTAAGCGCGAAAACTAAAATACTTATCCAATTTATTGTTGCCCTGGTTGGCATGTCTGTATTTAAGTTATGCTTTACTGAAGATTTTACAAAAACTTTCCTATTTAAAGGAATAATGATCGACTTTGGCTACCTATATGTTCCATTTGCTGCATTTATAGTGGTCGGCTCTTCTAACGCTGTGAATCTTACAGATGGCCTAGATGGCCTTGCAGCAACTCAAATCATCGCTTCTTTTGTTTCTTTGGGATTAGTTGCATACATGACTCAAGCAGATATAAGTGTTATCCTATTCTGCATCACGTTTATAGGAGCGACTTTAAGTTTCTTGTGGTTTAACACACATCAAGCAAAGATATTTATGGGTGACATTGGTAGTTTATCGATTGGTGCAGCTCTAGGATTAACCAGTGTTCTAATTAAAAGAGAAGTGCTTTTTGCTGTTATTGGGGTGATCTTTGTGATAGAGACTTTATCTGTTGTTATTCAGGTATCGTACTTCAAATATACAAGATTTAAGCATGGAAAAGGAAAAAGGATTTTTCTTATGACACCAATACACCACCATTTTGAAGAGAAGGGATGGTCAGAAAACGAAATAGTTATAAAATTTTTGATAATTACTGTTATCTGTTCAGTTTTTACTGTTGCTTTCTTGTTGTAGAAACTTATGGCATATCCAGATTTTACATTAGAAAATAAATTATCAGGAGTGATAGCAGGAGTAGACGAAGTTGGAAGGGGTCCACTAGCTGGTCCAGTAATATCTGCGGCTGTAGTGTTTACTAATAGAGATACAATCATTGAAGGAATTAACGACTCGAAAAAATTGACTGCTAGAAATAGGCAAGTTCTATATGAAAAAATAATATCCGTTGCAAAATTTGGTATAGGAATAGCAAGCGTAGCAGAAATAAATTCGTATAACATTTTGCAAGCAACGAAACTTTCAATGGAACGTGCATTGGTAAACTTAGGTATAGAGTTAGATTATGTGCTAGTTGATGGTAATCAGCCACCTAAAGTAAAATGGCAAGTAAAGTCCATAGTAAAAGGCGATAGTTTGAGCGTATCAGTTGCAGCAGCTTCAATCGTTGCAAAGGTTACAAGAGATCAACTAATGCAAGAATTGCATAATCAATATCCAGAATATAACTGGTATAAGAATAAAGGATATGGAACAAAAGGGCATATAGATGCCATAAACCTCTATGGTGTTACAGAACATCATAGAAAAAGCTTCGCACCCATTTTAAACTCCACTAAATGGGCACTACTTTAACGCGATTACTTATATTCATAACCATTAACAATAAATTTAAATGGTATTATACCAGCTAGAGTTGCTTTTATATTTGATAAAGTAAAGCTAATCTCAATAGTCTGATCCTTCATTTCCTTATTTTGCTCAATTGTAGAAATCACAGTAGCATTTCCAACAAATGTGACTAGATCCTTGATTGATCGGTCAATGGACAGTTTTACTACATTTATGTTGGAAATTTTTCTTTTAGATGAAGGCAAATCACCAGCCTCATCGTTCATTTTCTCCTGAAAACCTTGATAGATTTTATGTGTAGAGTTATTTTTTATGAAATTTTTCTGGTACCCTGGCTCGACAACTTTATTAGATTCATGCATTTCAACATATTTACTCATTAAGTACCTTGCTGCAGAAGTGTATTCATCTTCATCTTTTTTAAAACTAAGCTTACGTATTACAGAAAACTCATCCTCTGTGTGACTTATATACTTCACAAAGTTTAAATCTTTTTTAATAGGGAACAATAAGTATATATTTAATAGTAATAGACACAAGCACACTAGGAGACATGATACTATCAACGCCATCCAAGATCTTTCTGCTACACAAAACAGATATCTATAACAGTACCATTCAATTGCTTTATTGAAATAACTCTTATTTTTTACTGATTCAAGCAGCTTATCTTCCATAATATAAGGTCCTAGAATTATTATAACAATAATAAATCCTAAAAATTTTAAAATATATTTAAATTTTCTAAAACAAGATGAATGATTATATTACCTTGTTCCGCAATAGGATAGAATTTGTCAATTTTACTCATATCCATATTTATCATTTTTACACTGAAATTTTTAGAATTATAAGTGTTACTTTCTACACTTTTGTGATAATTTGATGATGTAATTTATCTTGGTCATTAAAATAACCAAATTCATCAACGGTGGTTCTCACCTTTCTACCTCTACCACCTTTAACTAGCCCAAACAAATTGATTGCATGGTTTGAGACTCGGGCTAAACAGCTTCTTCCACAGTAAAAAACTTAGGTGCGTGACCAACATATTCCTTAAGTTTTAGACCATAAGTCTTTTTCACATTACCAAAATCCGCAAACTTATATTCATCTAAAACGCTAGAATATTGTGGATCATATTTTTTATATTCAAAAAAGCTCATTACCTGAAATATTACAAAACGTTAATTTATAATCACCGTCATTTAATTTAACGACTTTAAGGTAATGAAAATCTCTAGGAATTTTATCTCCTCTTTTGTAATATGATTGCTGTACAACTAACTCACCATTAAACATGTGATAGCCAATTTTTGGGCAAAGTAGCTATATTGATTGCATTGTTTAGCTAAAAATTTGCTTCATAAATACCATTCGATAACTCTTTCCCTTTCTCTAAGGTTACATTCTGATCTAGAGCTGTATTTTTAATTAAGTTTAGTTCTTTCTGCATGCTTAATATGCTTTTGTTAAAACTTCTATCGATTGCCACACAGTTAATTTACTATCAGTCAAACCACGTACTTCAAATGTCAAGCTAGCAGAATTTTATCACAAATTGATGTTGAAAGCGTTATACTTTGTAAACTGATGCTAAGATATTAACTGCGTTAGCTAAAACATGCTTTTTATCTAAGTGAAATTGCCCAGCAGCAGAAAAAAGTTCATCTATTTTTCTCCATTGGCTAAGTAGGATTTCAATATTGTTAGCCTCTCTCTTTATGCTTTCTAAAATGAAGGCCTGAATTATATATGATGCTAGTTCCAGTTCAACTTCGCTATTAATTACTTTATTGATCATATCAGGATTCTTTAAATTATGAAGGAATTTATAAAAGCATTTGTATGAGTCATAAGCATCACTACTTATTGCATTTATTATCATTCCTGGCATTCCAGGAAATAAAGTAATGACTTCATCAAATGTGCTATCGTCCAATTCACACTGAGATGAAACAACTTGCTTCGTTTCATCGTAAGTTAATGATAGTAAATTTAGCTGAAGGCACCTGCATTGAATAGTGGTTTGTATATTGTACGGCCTATGGCTAATTATAAATATCTTGGAGTTTTTTGGCGGTTCTTCTAATACTTTTAATATTGCATTTCTAGCGTTATTCGTCATTGCTTCTAAGCTATCTATTATAGCTATCTTGTATTCTGATTGAATAGAACTTAAGTGCAGAAAGTTTTTCATCTCTCTCACTCTTTCTACTCCAATAGTATCACCTTCAACAATGTGTAAGTCCAATGCTACTTCATCACAGTTTTTTACAAGAAACCAATTGGAAAAGAATTTTGCGAGGGTTGCTTTTCCTATACCTTTTTTACCGCAGATTAGCCAAGATTGAACAGACAAGTTATCCATTAGTTTTCTTTTTGCTTGATTATGACCTATTAATTTTTTCATTCTTTTTCCTATAAATCTCAGTTAGAAAGCATATTATTTACCACTTGCAATGAAATTATACCTTCTCTTAAAACCTTAATCCTATTCCCAGTTAAGTCAGTAATAGTAGATTCTATACCAGAAACTAATTCATCATCTTCAATCACTGCAGATAAATGTTGCTTAATAGATCGAGGTATATCGCTTGCCTTGCACACACTTTTTTCTCCCGAAACATTTATACTAGTTGCAACTATTGGAATTTTCAACCTATTTAATATTGAAATTGTAATAGGATGATCAGGTATTCTTATGCCTATACTGCCTTTAAAAAATCTATTTGGTAACATGTTGTTATTTTTAAGCGGTAAAATATAGGTAATTGGTCCAGGAGAAAAGTGATTTATTAAATCAATATATTTTTCCTCTAGCCTTGCTATTTTTACCAAACTGCAAACATCACTAACAAATATAGATAGTGGCTTATCTTGAGAACGTTTCTTTACCTGATATATTTTCTCGATAGCTCTATCATCTAGTGCATTACAAGCAAGAGCATACACTGTCTCTGTTGGAAAACACACTAGCAAGTTGTTCTGTATTGCATTTATTATTTCAGATACCATAAGCTAAATATAGTAATCAGATAGGCCTTTTCATAAGCAGTTGAATAGCTACTTATATTGAACTTTACCAGCACTTTCTAGTTGTTGTGAATATTATAAGTTTACCGCAGATTTGCTAAATCCCAAATTCTTCATTGATTTTATCAACTATTTCTTGTGATGGATCTTCTCCCCATCCTGAATATAAGACCTCTCCATAGTCTGCAACATCCATAGAACCAGTTCTGCTTTTTGCAAGAAACATTTCTCTCTTATCTTTATCAACTAATACATAGTGCCATGCTGATCTTCCGCGGTCTTTACCGCGGACCAAATATATGAGATCTGACCTACTTCTTCTTGTTGCATCAGCAAAAGATCTTTCATTGACAGTTCTGCTTTTGCCTTTTATGCTACCACTCTCAGAAAAAGCTTCTTTCGGTTCAGTTTTTTTGCTTGCTAACTGAGAAATTTTTCCTCTCTCTTCTAGTGCACGTGCTTTGGTATTTTGAGATGAATATTTACTAGAAAAACTTCCTCCTGTACTGCTAGAGGTTCTGTTTGCGAAACGCTTAATAAATAAATTATCGTCGTTGTTTTCTACCATAAAAATCTCCAAATTTTAGATTGTGGAATCCAAATTTTTACTACACCCTATCATACATTAATTAAATTAATACGAATGAGAGATAACATAATAATTATTACAGGAATCACAGCTTCAGGTAAATCAGAATTATGTGATAACCTGATAAAAAAGTATGGAAATATCAGTATAGTAAACTGTGATTCAAAGCAGGTGTACAAAGAAATTCCCATAATTACTGCTCAGCCACCAAAGCAAGAAGAATTTTATAGACTATATGGTTATGTTCCAGCAAAAGAAAATTATTCTGTGGGTTTATGGCTGGAAGACCTAAAAGGGGAAGTTGATCACGCATTAGAAAATGCACGAATGCCTATCATCACTGGAGGAAGTGGGCTTTATATCAGCAGTTTAATCAATAGCTTATCGTCAATACCAAAAATAAGCGAGGAAATAAGAAAAAATGTAAGTGAACTCAGGAAAAATCTAAGTAAAGAGGAGTTCTACAAATTAGTACTAAGCAAAGACTCAAAAATTCAAGGTAAAATATCCACAAATGACTTACATCGCCTTTCAAGGGCACTTGAAGTTATTACTGCAACTGGCAAGTCAATTTTCGTATGGCAAGAAAATAGGCAGCTCCCTTTATTCGGTAGTTTTAAGATATATACGATTTTGCCTAAACGTGAGGATGTATACCGAAAAATAAATTCCCGTTTTGTTACAATGATTGAAAGTGGGGCAGTTGACGAAGTAAAAAAACTACTTAACATGAACCTAGCTCCACACTTGCCAGCTATGAAAGCGCACGGAGTGCCAGAAATCATAAAGTACTTAAAAGGTAAGATTACTTTAAGTGAGGCAATACAAGTCGCTCAAACAAACACAAGGCATTACGCAAAACGTCAGTACACCTGGTTTAAAAATCAATTTCCAAATTCTGAAGTAATTGACTGTGCAAACAAGTTGATAGAGTTTGAGATATTTTGATTATTATCAAGGTAAAGTCTCACGTTCATTGTTAAAAGGATCTAAATCTGGGTTTTTTACACAACTGTTCACTTTTAGCGGATCGCCTAACCCGTGCTCTATTTTGTTTTTAAAGAATCCAAGCTTTTTGTACAAATTCTGGAAACATTCGTTCGTGACATCAAGCAAGCTTTTATTATCTATATTATAATCCTTCAGTCTCTTAGGAACAGTGGGAAATAATTTACCATCTTTTTGTTATGTCACACTATCTTTCCCATCTTGAGATTCAAGTGTAAATCCTACTGAGGACGATATATTATATGTTGTCCTATTTTTTTCTCCTGGCACTTCTATAGGTATTGTTGAAGCGTTACATTTAACTCTTACAGAATTTGAATTTTTTTCACGATCAATCAGTACTCTTCTATTAACATTACTACTATTAATATCCATATGTAATCCATATTTATTAGAGAGTTCACAAATAAATGGCGCATATATAAATTCATACCCTACTTGATTACAATTAGTGATTAGTTCCTCCAGAATATGATCGCTTGGCGCTTTTGCTCCAACATCTTTAAACATTTACTTAAAAATTTCCTTTACAAACGTACGGTAACTCTTGTTTTTATTTTCTTTTGGCAATAGGTTAGTATATTTTATACATATATTGTAAAAACTTTCAAAGTATTGATCAGTTTTTTTATGGCCAGGAACTTTTTTATCTTCCGATGGTCATTTCAAACTTTACCAAATTTACATTGCTTAGCTCCGTTTATTAATGTAGCAATTAAAATTACGTCTATACTTTTGCCATTAATAGCAAATCTCATTCTTCGAAAATCGGCATACATAGTTGCACCAGAATTTGCTCCTTTATTACCTTTTGGAACTCTTAACTTATTGAAATCAAGTTTTTCTGTCTGAGCTTTTAGAGTGACTACTGGATTTTCCTTTTCATCTGGCGTAGGGTTGTTCATTATTAGTATCTTAATATATACTAATAATAGTACAATAATATATAAAAATTATTAATAATTTAATAGGTCCATCTAGTATAGACTTTATGGCAGAGAACAATGCATAGCTTGACTATAGGGTGACAGGACTTTAAGAAGATTAATAAACAGTTTTACACAGTATGAATCTCAACGAGCAACCAGATGTGCTGACTTTTCTAAACAGCAATCTGAAAGGCATATCTAAGTTCCATTTTGGAATACTATCTAAACTTTGTGGTGGGAACAAAGTGGTGGACCTACTGTTTTATAGACCACTCAGTTATGTAGATAGAAGTAAGTCACTACTTGACGCTCAAGTTGGAGAACTTACAACTTTTATCGCGAAAATCTGTGAGCATCAGCCTCCTACTTTTAGAGGTAGGCCATATAAGATAGTCGTTGAAAGTAAAAGTCAGTATATATTTATAGTTTTTTTTAATTACTCAATTAAGTATTTATATAAATTATTTCCAATTGGAGCCAATGTAATCATCAGTGGTAAACTCGAAAAATTTGCTGAGCATTGGCAAGTTACCCACCCAGATTATGTGTTGCTTGACACCAATCAGTTTAAAGAAATAGCTCGCGTAGAACCAGTTTACCAATTATGTCGTGGTATTACTAACAAGAGCATTAAGAACATAATAAACTTCAATCTAAAAGAATTGCCTGACTTACCAGAATGGATAGGTGATACATTAATTAAACAAAACAAATGGCTAAGTTGGAAGGAAAGCATCATAAAGCTGCATAGACCGAATTCGTTGGCAGAAGCGGAAATTTGCAGGAGAAGGCTTGCTTATGATGAATTATTTGCATACCAGATGGCGCTGAAGCTTGCAAGAGAAAATCATATAAGAAAAAGGAGACGAGAATTTACAATATCCAACAAATATAAAGAACAAGTTTTAAATGAATTGTCGTTTCAATTAACAAATGATCAAATTCGTGCAATAGATGAAATCTCAGAGAGGCAAAAATCCAAATGCCGCATGGTAAGTTTACTGCAAGGTGATGTTGGTAGTGGCAAGACTGTAGTTGCACTTTTTGCGATGCTAAATGTGATAGAAAACAACATGCAAGCAGCTTTGATGGCACCAACTACTATCTTGGCGGAGCAACACTATAACTGGATCGAGGAGGCATTGTCTTATACCGATATAAAAATTGCTTTGCTTACTGGTAAAACCACACGTAAGGAAAGAAAGATTATTACAAACGAACTTGCAAGTGGTATTTTAAAAATAATAATCGGTACTCATGCGCTATTTCAGGCTAATGTTATATTTAAAAATTTAGGACTTGCAGTCATAGATGAACAACAGCGATTTGGAGTGATACAGAGAAACTGCTTAGTGGGTAAAGGAGAAAATACTGATATACTTTTTGTTACGGCAACTCCAATCCCAAGAACTTTGCAACAAGCTATATATGGTGATATTGAATGTTCAATTCTGAGAGAAAAACCAAAATCCAGACTACCAATAAAAACTGTAGCTATGAACATCGAAAAATTAGCAGACGTTATTGAAAAACTAAAAAGTGCTATAAACAGAGGCGAAAAAGCGTATTGGATTTGTCCATATATAGGAAGGAATGAAGGGCTAAATATTGCTGCAGCAGAAATGCGCTTTCAGGAATTACAAAAGACATTTTTTAATAAAGTTGGGATAATACATGGAAAATTAACTCAAGATCAGAAAGATCAAGTTATGTTTTCCTTCAAAAGGAATGAGTTTCCTCTTCTTGTTGCAACTACTGTAATAGAGGTTGGTATAGATGTACCAGACGCAACCATTATGATTATAGAAAATGCAGAGCAATTTGGACTATCGCAATTACATCAGTTAAGAGGCAGAGTAGGGCGAGGAAATAAGCCATCTTTTTGTGTATTATTATATGATAACATAAGTAAAAGCTCATTTTCAAAATTAAAAATCATGTGCGAGTCACAGGATGGATTTTACATTGCTGAAAAGGACATGATGCTAAGAGGCAGTGGAGATATCCTAGGCCTAAAGCAATCAGGATGCATGGAATTTAAGTTTGCTGATTTATACAAGGACAGAGAATTGCTCAACCTTGCATACAATAATACAAAAAGTGCAATTGCTGAGAGTAAGTCTTTTGAATTACTGCTTGATATATTTGAATATAGAAGTAGATTACATTTTTCAAAGTTTCAGTGAAAGGGTTTAGTGTTGTTGATAGCATAAAGGACTATTATTTATATCGAAGATTTTTTTGTGTTCGATCAAAAACAGATTCACACCATTTTCATTGCTTAAAGTCTTACGTATAATTATTCCTTCAAATTCTTCCATCTTTCTGCCTGAATCAATAGGGCTTTTATAAAACCTGCTTTATCCTCTGTGTATGCCTCTCTATTTTCAACGAAAGTTTTATTTAATTTGTACTTTAGTTCAGAGTATTCTTTTGCTTTTTTACAATTTTCTCTTAAGTAATTGTGTAATAACAGATAGTCTTTATGGTTTTTACTATTCTAAGCAACGATATGAATTTAGATAAAATTCTACTTTTTTCTTCCTAAAACTGAATAGGCCAGTATTTATATACTCTCAAATTTGTATCATGCTAATATCCTAAAAAAATCAAATCTATGTATCTTGGAGATTGTCTACAAATTAGTGAACTAAGGAAAGCACCTCTTTATCATAATCCTAGCTATAACCAGATATATTAAATTTTCATTAGATGTTGTAAGTAAATTATATTCCTTTGATAATCTTCTATTCTCTTTTAACCTACTACGTAATAGTTTGCCGAATTTAATTGGATCAGTTATGAGTCGATCATTTATCGCCTTTGTAATTCTTGATCTTGTTGTTTTTGGAAGATTTAGAAAGTCTATTTCAGTAAAATTTTTTGAGTAGATAATGTTATATTTCAGTTCATATTCTCGCTCTTTCAGATAGCACTGTGCTCTAATTTATATCCTCTTCCTTAATAACATCGGCTAATGTAATCTCCCTCTATTTTGCATTCTATTCCTTCTGTGATTACCTTTTTGCCAGCTCTTGAACAGTCTCCTTAGTAACTTCAGCTAGTCTAGTAAGGTGATATGAGATTTTTGGGTCGAGTGCTATGTAAATTCTGAATCTGCCATAAGTTTTACTGAAGTCTAATACTATAACAGCAGTATAACATTTTTCTGAATTTTTCAATAAAAAAAGTGTTTACGTAAAGCCATCTGAGTCAGGTAATGACACAAGGAAAGTGTTATATATATGTACATTTGTAGTAGGTTTAATAACGCGCACTAATCTCTCTCTTTATCTTATACAAATTAATCAGGTAAAGTGAATACAATGCCCACACTACTAAAAAAAATGTGGTACAAAATATAAACATTGCAATTAATGGCAACAGTAAAGAACCTTCTATTGCTATTCCACCTTTTCTGAGAATGCTTGCTGGCTGATGGAGAGTAGCCCACAGATTCACAGAGAATTTTACTATAGGGATATTTATAGCACTAAAGATGGCAAATACTGCTGCTGATTTTTTAGCTCTTTCTTCATTGTCAAAAGCACTCCATAATGAAAGGTATCCAACGTATAGAAAAAATAAAATCAACATTGAAGTGAGCCTTGCATCCCATACCCACCAAGTACCCCAGGTTCCTTTTCCCCAGATGCTGCCTGTGATTAAACATATTGCAGAAAAGACCACCCCTACAGGAGCAGCAGCGTGTGCCAAAACGCTGGCAATGCTATTACTCCACACTAAGGAAATGAAACTGAGTAGTGCAATTAATCCATATGTTCCGAGAGAAAACCATGCGGAAGGCACATGAAGATACATAATACGTACAATTTCTCCTTGTTTATAATCCTCTGGAGAGAAGAATAAGGCTAAAAACATTCCGGCTAAAAAACATGCAGAACAAATAACCCCGAGCCAAGGCAAAGCTTTCTTAGCAAAGTAAGAGAAATTTTTAGGCTTTAATAAAAACATTTACTTCAAGAATAATTGTGTTAAGAATTTATCAGTTGGTTTGAGCTTTATCAACAGGATAGTGTCTATATTTATATGAGCCAGCAAATTAGCACAATCAACTTTCACGCAATCCCGTTAAAAATTGTATTTTAACATGAGATTAGCTACTTTTACGTTTACCAACTTAGTGTCCGATCTGTATTACGATGTCATACACTGAAATGATACTATTTTGGTTTGCTCCTAAGTTGCTTCAGCTACAAATATTTAAGAAACTTACTAAGCAAAAAAAAGGCAAAAAAACTGTTAGCTAGTTATTCATTATCTATTTTTAAATTGACATTTTTTACTGTGTCGAATGCTTTAACAAGCATACCTCAACTTATATTAAGTAAAAACCTTGAAAAGTTATAAAGACATACGGTGCATATAGTGCAAAAAATTAAATATGAAGCACTAAGTACATTGAGTTTTTTATCATTTAATTTGCATAGACTAAAGGTAAATAAATAGCTTCAATGTTACAATAAGGGAACTGGCAAAGTTGTCAAGCAGTTTTTAGTTCAACTCTCTGTTTTTATATGTTCGTGCAATTTTAGTAGCAGTTTGCTTAGATCTATACTATTATTTAACATGATGCTGTATAAAATATGACTCTTAAAAAGCTCAATCTACACTTAGTATCGGACTCAAGCGGTGAAACTGTCATATCAGTTGCAAAATCAGCTCTAAAGCACTTTCGTTCTGTAGAAACAGTAGAATATGTTTGGTCTTTTGTGAAAGAAGAAGGACAAATTGATAAAATTTTGGAGGAAATCAATAAGAAAAGTAATGAGCATAACTTTGTTATATGTACTATTACTAATGATGAGCTAAGAAAATATCTAAAAGATAACTGTGTAAAATTGAAAATTCCCTATAGAGCGATATTATCACATATTATGAGAGAGATTTCATCCTATCTTGAGATTGAAAAAGACGAAAAGTTCGACTTGCATACTGAGATAAATAATGAATATTTTCAGCGCATCGAGGCGATAAACTACACTATTAATCATGATGATGGACAAAATATTCAAGATATTGATAAATCAGACATAATCTTGATTGGAGTTTCGCGCACGTCAAAATCTCCTACTAGTATGTATTTAGCTTATCGTGGCTATAAGGTTGCAAATGTTCCTTTTGTCGGTGAGATGCCCTTTTACTTTGACTTAGCAAAATTAAAAGGCAAACTAACAATAGGGTTAACAATAGACGTAAATAGGCTAGTCGAAATACGAAAAAATAGGCTTACTTCAATTAATAACGAAGATAATAATATATATGCTGATCCCAAGAAAGTAGAAAAGGAAATTAAAAAAGCAGAGGAGCTCTTTAAACAAAATAGTTGGCCGATTATTGATGTAACACAAAAGTCAATCGAGGAAGTATCAGCAACAATTATACAATATTTTAATAGGATGTAGGTAATTTATCAATTGACTAACTTTTTATAGATGACTATAATATTAGTTATTTAGTGCTGAAATGGATATGAAAGTCAAAGGGTCATTGAAATCCCACCGCAACAGAGATAAAAATTGTAAGGTTGTAAAAAGGGGTGGTAAGATTTACATTGTAAATGAAATAAAGCCAAGGTGCAAAACACGCCAGGGCTCTTAAGGTTAGTTGTCTTAAGGCAAGGGGAAAGTGCAATACTACATATGGGTGTTAGTGTACTTTCTAGTGTAAGTGCTTGGTTTGGAAAGGTATCATAAAAGAGTCCTGGAGGGGGTTTAGTTTTTTGTTCACCTTTTTCGTGTTATATGTTTCTCAATTTCTTATGTGTAGAAGTGTGCCTCAAAAAAAGAAAAAGTTACTGTATTTAAGTGTAGCTTTACTCATTTCTTCTCTTACACTGTATTTTGGCATCAGTACAGTCACAGGTAGACGTGGTTTATTGGTATTAATAAATTAAAAAAGAAGAGATAGAGTACAATAAACTTTTGCTAAAGGATATCTCTTTTAAGAAAGAGATGTTGGGTAATGAAGTATTTGGCTTATATGAAAAAGGCTTAGATTTGTTTGATTAACAAGCAAAAGATGCTTTGGATTATGTGAATCCTAATAAACTCATGGTTGTTCTTGATGTAGAATAATAACATCTTTTAAAAAAGAGAAAAAATTGCTATAATCCAAAAGAAGGCATTGTAAGTAAAATGAATGTAAGAAGTATCTTATTAGCTTTTTTAGCACAAGCTGTACTCAGTTTACCGTTGTTTGCAGCTGATCCTATTTTGCTCAACTGTATTGAAACTCCGGGAGTATATGATCTTGATGCGAGGCCAAAAACTTTTAACTCTTCAAATAATTTAAGAAGAAAGCCTGGTTCTCTAAGTAGTGCAACAGGGGAATTGATAAATATAGTAGGTAGGGTTACTGATGTAAACTGTTTGCCAATACAAAATGCTGTAGTTTCTATATGGCACGCGAATTCATGTGGCGTGAACCATTATGATGAGAATATGGAAGGTAACCAACTTGATCCAAATTTTGCTGGGTCAGGCAGGTTTATAGTGAATAACCTTGGGTATTATAATTTTATTACAGTAGCACCTGGTAAAATTGGTGATAGGGCTCCACACGTCAACTTTTTGGTTCAACATCCAGATTTTCCAGAATTCGCAACACAAATGTTTTTTGCTGACCATAATTGCGACAACTGTGCTGATTCTGTTCTTGGAAGTTTTATCGACAGTGGGCTTGCAAGCCTTCTGATAGCACCATTTGCTTATAACAACCGGGCCATTAAAACCTATACGTTTAACATTACCTTGAGCGGATGTAATAAGTTTTCTGGTAAGAAATAAAACTTGTATTTTTCGGCCGTTCTGTTAAATATTACCCTGATTAAGTATGGAGCTATGAATGATGAAAATAACAATTTCTAAAGTTTTACCTGATTTTGAAACACTAGTGGTAGGTTTGTTTGAAGATGGTGAGTTCATAAGTAATGGCAGGGTTCTGCAAGACAAGCAGATTATAAATCGCATCAAGAAATTTAGTCACTTCAATGGAGGCTTTGGTGAATTTTTTTCTGTTGCTTTATCAGATGGTAAGAATGTTATAATTGTTGGGCTTGGTAAGAGAGATGAATGGAATGAAAATAAGGAATTAAGTGTTGGCGGTAAAATATATTGTGAGCTAGGCAGATTAAAGATAAAACAAGCAACAGTTTCAATTGAAGGCAGTGCAGAAAATATTGCATATGGTGCATTCCTACGTAGTTTTAAGTTTGATAAGTATAAAACTAAGAAGGATGAAGAAATTACAGAAGTAGAAGAGATTATGGTACTAGCAAAAGATGAGCAGTTAAACAATGCTGAAAAATCATTTGAGCATTTAAGACAAGAAGGTGAAGGCATATTTCTTGCGCGTACTTTCATCACTGAGCCACCTAACGTTTTGTACCCAGAGTCCTATGCTGACTGTATAAAAAGCGAACTTACTAAATTTGGTCTTGAAATTGAAGTGCTTGATAAAAAACAGATGGAAAAGAAAAAAATGGGAGCTTTGCTTGGAGTAGCACAAGGAAGTAGTAAAGAGCCTAAATTGGTAGTAATAAGATGGAATGGAGCTTCTAAAGAACAAAAACCGATAGCTTTTGTGGGTAAGGGTATAACGTTTGATACTGGTGGAGTATCGCTCAAACCTTCACGTGGTATGGAGTCAATGAAGTATGATATGGCAGGCTCTGCTGCTGTGGTTGGAGTGATGCGCACTCTAGCTGGGCGAAAAGCGAAGATAAATGCAGTCGGTGTGGTTGCACTTGCAGAAAATGCAGTAGATGGTAGTGCTCAAAGGCCGAGCGATGTAGTAACTTCAATGTCTGGACAGACAATAGAAGTGTTAAACACTGATGCAGAAGGAAGGCTCGTACTTGCGGACGCTTTGTGGTATACGCAGGACAGATTTGCACCTAAATTTATGGTTGATCTTGCAACTTTAACTGGTGCTATAGTAGTTGCGCTTGGGAATAACGAATATGCCGGTCTTTTTTCCAACAATGATGAATTAGCAAATCGTCTCGTTGAGGCAGGGAATGAAGCAAATGAGAAGTTATGGCGTTTTCCTATGAATGAAACTTACGATAAGATTATCGATTCGCCGATTGCTGATGTGCAAAACATAGCTCCTACAGGTTCTGGTGGAGATAGCATAATGGCTGCACAATTTTTACAGCGTTTTGTAAATGATACTTGCTGGGCACATTTAGATATTGCAGGTACAGCTTGGCACGAAAAAGGCACTGATATTTCTCCAAGAGGAGCAGTGGGCTTTGGCGTAAGATTACTCAATAAATTGGTTGAGAAGTACTACGAAACGAGTGATTAAAGATTTTCATACTGAAGTTTTAAAAGTTTTCACTATATTCAGCAAAAAGAGGAAGTTAGAGTTGGTTGTTCATGTAATCTATGGCTGTGTTATATAACTGTATGAACATTTGCTTTTATTAAGGCAATGTACACAATAAATGGTGTCATTTCAGTGATCTTGCTCAAAAGAAGTAGATTAGATGTAATTCCTAATGGATTAGGCAAATAGGTGAAAAGTATGACGAATTAAAAAAAGCCTTGAACAATCAAAGAAACCATCTTAGGTAACTCCCCCTTGGGGTTTTTTAATGTCATCTACCGAAAAGCTAGTAATTTCAACTATAACCTCTATGGAGGCACCAGCCTTAAGTGAATTTTTAGCCATGGCTATTTTAGCCTGTTTTTTGCCCTCTGCTTTGCCTTTTTGATGTCCGATTTGGATGCCTTCGTCTCTGCCGATTTTTTTGCCTTTTTCAGTAGCATCATCGGGTTTTTGTTCTAAAATAGCAGCTTCTTTCTGTAAATCCATTACCCTTTCTTCATGTGCTACTAGGTCTTTCTCATCCCAATGAAATTTGTCTAATTCATTATATGCTGGTTTATTATGGTAATTTTTCTGCTATTTTTCTTAAATCTTTATCAGTTGTTTCCTCTGCATGCGTAAAGAAAAAACACCAACGCTCTATTGTAGTCTCTAGTTGTTCTACCTTGTCTTTACCTTTTGTAAATTTAGGCAACTTAATAAAGATAAATTGAAAGTCTTTTAAATAATGTCCATTGGTTTTTATTTCATGTATATTATGAGTGGAAATATAATCAATCTCTTTAGGGAATAGAGTATTATTGGAAATAGCAATAAAGAATACTTCCTTAAAATCTAAGTCCAAGTAATTACCAGACTGCTTTGAGTAAACTTTAACAGAATAAAGTTGAGCACGTTTTTCAAAGCCTTTGTCTCTAACGAGATGCATTTCTACAGTATATCTGTTACCGTGAAAATCCTTACACAGGGAACATCAACGATACTCTGTTTATCAGAAGCTATCTCAGGATTCATAATAATGCTAAGGAACTCAACTTCTTGTATGGTATTGATACCAGTAAAGCCTAAGACATCATTTAAAAAGTAAATAAGAATGTTCTTATTTTTTTCAGTGCCGAAGATTTTTTTGAATGTCAAGTCTAACTTAGGATCTAAAAATTTAGAAAAAGCCATAGTCAAAGCACTTAGAGAATATTAATAATTATACACTGCTCTACATAAATATTCAACTTTTTTACGTTTTGTCTTGTCGCTATGTGTCGCAGCAAAAAAGTGAAAGCATTTTATCAGCGTCTGGTTAATTCTGACAAAATTGCTAAAATTGCATTAGTTGCTGTTATGAGAAAATTATTATCATTTTTACTATCATAGTAAAAATGATAAATTTTATCTTGATTCTCAAGTGAATGCTATCTTTATACTGGGGTTTAACTTTCTAAACTCCAGTATCATTTACTGTTAAATTGAATAAGAGTTCTTATTTACTTTTCGTGGACTGATTGCATGTATTTAGTATTTAGTGTTAAATCAATCAAATTCCGTTCTTCGTTGTTTACTTTACAAACGTTCCAATATTCAACTAGTTCTTCGTTTTTTTTATAGGATCTGGTATTTTTGCATTAGGATTTTTTTCTAATGCACGCTCAATTAAGAGCCTACAGCAAATTCCATATTAGATTGACTTATTTTCATTATACAAGCAAACAGGATAGTCTAAAGCGGTTTCTTCACAACAGTCTTCATTTGACCATCACTTGCTTCTGCTTTTAGAAAAACTGTCAATAAGTCTACGGAACCGAACCAAGCACAGGCATATAGATATTTTTTTCTATTTTGTATGTTAACTCCTGCTTCTATTAAAGCTTTGGCCACATTTAGCAAAAAGAAGAATTTAGAATAGGTGCTAGCGTAACCCATAGCTATTCAAGCAAACTGCTTGATTTATGACGAAGTTCTGTTTCTATATCGAATTTGTGATCAATATTAAAATTTTTTTCCAGGTACTATGGAGTTTTTTTTGCTTCTGGTTCAGGTCGATTGGCCTCCTCTTTTAACTTTTCTCTCATTTTTTCTATTATATTAGTTGCACTTAAATTACAATCATTGTTTGCGCTATTTGATACTCTGCATAGAGTATAATAAAAAGTTTTATTTGTCATAACTTACCTCACTATTAATACATCCTACAGTATAGTCTCTAAATAGTTTTGCAAGAGATTAGTTGTTAGGTAACATAATTAAAGTTTTTATCTTATATTCATTATGGTTGGAGCTGTACAAATTAAAAAAACTGGAGGACCAGAAGTATTAGAGTTTATAGATAAGAGTATAGGTGAGCCAAAAGGCGAGGAAGTTTTAATACGTCACACAGCTATAGGTTTAAATCGTTATGACTTGGAGCATAGAAAAGGCATTCGCAAAGTTAAAGGTTTGCCATCAGTGCTTGGAGTGGAGGCAGTAGGAGTTATTGAAAAGCTTGGTAAAAAAATAAATGATGGTTTACGGATTGGAGATAGAGTTGGATATTGTACGGCACCACCTGGAGCATATTGTGAAAAACGTGTCATACACCAGAAATATCTGATAAGAATTCCAGATGAAATACCGGATGAAGTTGTAGCTGCGGTGCTGTTTAAAGGAATGACCGCTCACTATTTGATTAATCAGTCTTATAAAATAAAGCCTGGCGCTTTTGTGCTAGTTCACGGGGCTAATGGCGGTTTAGGACAGATAATATGCCAATGGGCAAAGGATAAAAAGGGTGTAGTTATAGGCTCTGTAAGTTCTGACAAAAAAATGAAAGTAGCTTTACAGAATGGCTGTACGTATGCAATAAATTATAATGATAAAAACTTTGTTTCTAAAATTATGGAAATTACACAAAACAGGGGAGTAGGTGCAGTGTATGATCCGATAGGCTATTCTACAAGCAGACTTTCTTTTGAATCTCTGAGTAAATTTGGTATATATGTTTCCTATGGGCAGATATCAGGTATTGCTCCGGTTAGTTTTTCTTTACTTAGTTCACGTTCTTTATTTGCCACAGGAACCTCAATATATCATTATAAGCGTGACAGATTCACATTAGTCCTCACTGCAATGGAAATCTTTGAGATGGTGAAGAAAAAACTTTTAACTGTAAGGATTAACAAAAAATATAAATTTGATGAAATAATCAAGGCTCATCGTGATATGGAAAACAGGAAAGTAAGTGGATTAAATATTATAAAAGTTTCCTAAATAAATTAAGTTTTATAGCTAATGCGGGCTAGATTTCCTTGTCATGCCATCACAATATCTTTAGTATAATCTTTAGCTATAAATATTAAGAAATTTACTAAAAAAAGCAAAGGGAACCCTGTAGTGACCAGTTATTCACTACCCATTTTATAATGTTGACGTTTCTTGATAACACTTAATAGGCACGATTCGTAACATTAGGTATACAATCCTATTATAGAAAAAGCTCAGGAAGAATGCAGGAAAGGCACCCTAGAAATTAAGCGCAACATACTAAAAAATACACCCCCCCTGGATCTTAACTTTCGATAGGCTTTAAATTGTGAAACAACCTTATTACCGATAATAAGGAGGCTAGAAAATGTGTCAAGTAATTTTTTTTATAGCTTTGTTTCTGCCATTCTATAACTTGGCCTACAACTGTATAAACATAGCAAAATTGCCTGTTTCAACAGTAGGCAATATTACTCTTAATCACTTCAACATTTTCCCTTGGTAGCTCTTTAAGAAATCGCGAAGCGTACATTGGTTGCCACTGATTATTAATTTCCCTTCTGTCTGCACATGAAATGATTAACTTTTCCTTTGCTCTAGTTATTCCGACATATGCAAGCCTTCTTTCTTCTTCTAAGGCTTTGCCGCTTTTATCTTCAAAAGACCTTTGGTGAGGAAATAGCCCTTCTTCCCAACCAGGTAAGAACACACATGGAAATTCAAGCCCCTTAGCTGCGTGAAGGGTCATGACGTGTACGGTATCGTCATTATTCATATTGTCCACCTCCATAACTAAGCTTATATGCTCCAAGAAAGTTGTAACATTGTCAAAATTTTTTAAAGATGAAATGAGCTCCTTGACATTCTCTATTCGTACTAAGCCTGTTACTTTTTCATTTTCAAGCATTTCAATATATCCTGATTGGTTCACTATAGTTTTAACAAACTTGTGTAGTGGTTTTACACTTATCATTTCTTCCCAAGCTTTAATTTTATTTAAAAAATCATTTAGTGAAAGTTTGATTTTCTCAGCTACCTGATTACTATCAACTAATATTTTTGCCGCTTCAAAGAAAGAAGTGTTGTTACCTTGGGCAACCGTGTATATCTTTTTTAAAGTGGTAGGCCCTATTCTCCTTTTTGGCCGATTCACTATTCTTTCAAAAGCTAAGTCATCATTATTGTTTGTAATGAGTCTTAAATATGCAATTACATCCCTGACTTCCTGACGTTCATAGAATTTTATGCCACTTATAATCTTGTAGGGGATCGAATATTTTATAAAATACTCTTCCAGAACTCTAGTTTGAAAAATAGCCCTAACCAGTACTGCCATGTCGCTGAATCTGTATTTATTGAGCTTTAATATCTGTTCACTTATGAATCTTGCTTCAGCTTTTCCATCCCATAATTTTATTAGATTTACCTTTTCCCCCTTGATGTTTGTTGTCCACAATTTTTTTTCTAAGCGAGTTTTATTGTGATTGATGACGTATGACGCAGTTGCAAGTATATGAGATGTTGATCTGTAATTACACTCTAGTTTGATGATTTTTGCATTTTTAAAGTCGTCGGAGAATTTCAAAATGTTTGTAACCTCTGCACCACGCCAGCTATATATCGATTGATCGTCATCTCCCACACAACAAATATTTGAGTGCTCTTTTGCAAGGTATTTCAGCCAAAGATATTGTATTACATTTGTATCTTGGTACTCATCTACCATAATATATTTAAACTTGCCCTGATAATAGGACAGAATTTCAGTTTTTTGATTGAAGAGTTGTATATTATACAGTAGTAAATCGCCAAAATCAACGGAGTTAAGGAACTTTAGCCTTTCCTGATATTGATGATAAACTTTTAATGCAATTACGTATATTGGTCTAAATAGTTGAGTTTCTTCCACTTCAGACGGCAGTAAGCACTTTTCTTTCCATTTTTGAATTGTGTTCATAATGGTACTGTGTTTTTCTGACAAATTATTGGGGCTTACTTCATTAATAATATTTTTTATTACTTGTAGTTGGTCATCCACGCCAATAATTGTAAAATTGGGGTTTAAGCCCACAATATCAGCATGACGACGTAAAATTTTTGCTGCAATTGCATGGAAAGTGCCAAGCCATAGTATATTTGTACCCGTGAGTTTGAGCACTCTCGATACCATTTCATTTGCTGCTTTGTTTGTGAATGTGACTGCCAATATCTCATCAGAATGAGCGTAACCATTTCGAATTATATGTGCTATTCTTGAGATAATCGTTCTTGTCTTTCCTGTTCCAGCGCCAGCCAGTATCAAAACTGGCCCATCTACTTTAGTTACAGCTGATTGTTGTTCCGGATTTAGCAGTGAGAGATAATCGTTCATTGCAGCCCTAACAAATATAGTTACATAAGTTAACCTTATTGTTTGTGCTCTGTAAAATTTTTATTCTCGCGTAATTAAAGCTGAGGCAAATTTTCAAATAGATCAGGCAAAATTTCTTGCAGATCACCAGCTACCAAAATGTCATCATTCCCTAAATAATTTGGTTGCGCTGGGTCCATTACGATTATTTTTCTTTAGGGTTGTGTTTTTATACAAAGCAAGAGACCCAGCTTTGTCACTACTAAGCCTACAAGTAACAATAAAATCAATTCGTTTTAAATGTTCTGGTTTGATGTTATTTATTAGCCAATCAAAATTCATTTTGCTACTCATATTTCCTAAAATCTCAGCCCCTGAACATTGGTGAAGTAAATCTACATTTACAGTTAGTAGCTACCAATTTTAAAGTGGAACTGTGTTTTTTACTGCATAATGAGCCGGGGTTGGCGTGCCATAAAATAAGCTCTGTAGAGATTATCTATAATTTTTAAAAACTTTTCTGGTTATTTAAGAATTTTATGGATAGGCGTAACAGCATCATGTTGCTTTAAATTGCGATTGTAAGAAGCTACCCCAAGTTGTTTGTTAAGCTCAGATACATCTGGTACTACTAGTGCTGATATTTCAGCGCCAGTCTAGAAAATTACATTCTTGTCATTGATGAGTTTAGCAATTTGTGGTACTGACATCCTATCTGGGGTTGTATTTTGTACATACAAAGATTGAGTAAAATGAGAGGCATTATTTAACTTTTTACTACTTGGTTTTTTGCTATTAGCCACACAACCATGTTCGTAATTTTTTTATCCTCCTTTATTGCTGAACAAAGCGTTTTCTTGCTTTGTTAATTCTTTAATTAAGTTTTCACCACTAAAAGTAAGTTGGAACCCTAGTTTGCTATTTCCTGGTCTATGCAGAAATTCTAACACCATTTCATATGCAATTGTTTCCGTTCTACTAGGTAAAGCACATACTACTGACTGATTAGCTGTTATTCTGTCGATATCTTCTGCGGAAACCTTTTGTGGAGTTTGTAGTAAAACATTTTCTGCATAACAAGCATTTATATTAAAGATTAATACGATTAAATACTTTTTTGCCTGCAGAAAATTACGCTTCACCTATGCTATTTGACAACCTCGCCTCTATTATAAACACTAAAAAAGCAGGTCGACCTTTTTAGTCAGGGGGTTTTTGCAAAATTTTGAAAAGTCGCATTTCAGCAAAACTTAGTTTGCTATAATTTTCTTACAGAAGAAAGGCAAAAGAAACCCTGTGGTGACTGTATTTACTTTAAAATATTGGTGTTTTTTATTCTTGCTTTTAGATTGCAACTGAGAATGCTAAGAAACTTACTAATCGAAAAAAAACAAAAAAGCCGGATAGCGAGTTTTGACCCTATAATAAATTAAACTAGCGCTGTAGTAATATGTTGACACTTAGCTTAAGCTCGATTTGGCTGTATGTAGAAAATTTTAAAAGACATGGAGCCACGATAATTTGATGTAATCCACCAATAAACACCTGAGTTTTTTTACTGAATTTTATTGTTAAACCTGCAGGTCAAAAATAAGTTGTGAGTTCACAAATACCCTTGGTACTGTGATAATGAGGTTGTTGAAATTTATCAAGTAGTTTCTATGTATCCAATACGCTGCTGTGCGAGAAGTTTGTTGACTTTACAATAATAGTTACTTTAAATTAGTAACTGTTATTGCAGTTAAAGTATTAATGCCTTTTTTCTTTTATTTTTTTTCAATTTTGAGCATTTTATCCGCTGCTTGTGTGATTAGCGTAAGGAATCCTGTGCATGCAGTGTTATTTTTGATTTTTACCTTCGTTAGCTCTACAGTGCTTTTTATCCTCCTTGGGGCTGAGTTTATTGCTATGATGGTATTGATAGTGTACATCGGTGCGGTTGCAGTATTATTCCTCTTTGTGGTTATGATGCTTGATATTGACTATATAAAAGTACACCAAGGTTTTGCAAAGCATTTCACTTTTAGTGTTATATTATGTGTTGTGTTTTTTCTGATTATCAGCTTTATAATCCGCAGCTCAGCACTGAATATAAGCAATGTTATAGACTATAATGCTAATAACGTGAAAGCTATCGGTGATTTGTTATATACTGACTATATGTATGCCTTTCATCTTTCCGGTATTTTACTGCTTGTTGCGATTGTCGGTGCAATTGCTCTTACTTTGCAGGACAAGAAGAAGGGAATTAAAAGACAGAATGTATTAAAGCAATTGACACAGTCTTCGTCTGTAAAGTTGGTTAAGGCTAAGTTTAGAAAAGGAGCGGAATGGAAGTAGGATTGAATCATTTCTTGGTAGTTGCTGCTATTTTGTTTACTATTGGAGTGTGCGGTATTTTTATCAACTGTAAGAGCATAATCAATATACTGTTATCAGTGGAAATATTACTTCTGGCAGTTAATATCAACTTAGTTGCTTTTTCTGCCTTTATGCATGATATAGTTGGACAATTTTTTGTCATGTTTGTGTTGACTGTTGCCGCAGCGGAGTCGGGTATAGGACTTACAATACTGGTTGTGTATTATAGAAGACGTGGCAACATAGATGTTGAGCAAGCAAATTTAATGAAAGAATGAAGGTATGACAGGTATACTAAAATTGATAGTATTTTTGCCGCTTTTTGGTTCATTATTTGCAGCGTTCTTTAGAAGGGATATTTTTAGCCAGTTAATTACAATTGCAGGGATTGGAATATCTGCAGTTTTATCTTGGTATATTTTCCTCAACTTCTCTAAAAATCATCATGTCGTTTTATTTCCTCTGCTTTCATTGAGCATCCTGAAAGTAGATTGGGCAGTTAATGTTGATGCTCTTTCATCTTTGATGCTAATTATAATTACTACTATTTCGCTGGTAGTTCATCTCTATTCTGTTGGTTATATGGAGCATGATAAGGGGAAATCTAGGTTCTTTTCTTACCTATCACTATTTACGTTTTGCATGATTGTGCTAGTTGTAAGCGACAATTTCGTGCAACTTTTCTTTGGCTGGGAGGGAGTTGGCTTATGCTCTTATTTGCTCATAGGATTTTGGTTTCAAAAATATTCTGCAAATAATGCGGCAGTCAAGGCATTTGTTGTAAATAGGGTAGGAGACTTTGCGCTATTAATTGGAATTTTTCTTATTTATTATATGTTTCATTCTTTGAATTTTACTGAAGTTTTTGACACGGCTGACCTTTTTGGTGCACAGAACATCAGGACATTCTGCTGTGAGTTTAAAGTAATTCATATAATATGTGTATTACTTTTTATTGGCTGTATGGGTAAATCTGCTCAGCTTGGCTTACATGTTTGGCTGCCGGATGCGATGGAAGGGCCAACTCCCGTGTCTGCGCTTATTCATGCAGCAACGATGGTGACGGCTGGTATATTTTTAGTAGCAAAATGTTCTCCATTGTTTAAGCTATCAAATGTAACGCAAGAGTTAATAGTTACTGTTGGTGCGCTCACTGCTTTTTTCGCAGCTACTGTTGCAATTACTCAAAATGATATAAAGAAAATAATTGCTTATTCAACTTGCAGCCAACTTGGTTATATGTTTATGGCGTGTGGCCTTTCTGCTTACAATGTTGCTATTTTTCATTTAATGACGCACGCCTTTTTTAAGGCTCTATTATTTCTTGGTGCAGGTAATGTGATTCATACAATGCATCATGAGCAAAACATTCAAAAAATGGGAAATTGCTGGAAGAAAATTCCCTACACTTATGCTCTCATGTGGATTGGATCTCTTGCACTTTCTGGAATATTTCCATTTGCAGGTTTTTACTCAAAGGATTTAATAATTGAGCATGCTTATAGTGTGGATAGTTTTGCTTTTGTAGTAAGTTTAGTTATTGCATTCTTTACAGCGCTTTACTCTTGGAGGTTGTTACTTCTTGTATTTCATAGCCAAAGACAAAGTAAAATCAATATGCATGAAGCACCAAAGATTATGCTTATACCACTACTGATACTTGCTTTTGGATCAGTATTTTCTGGAATGTGGGGAACAAATATTTTGAACATAACTAGTAGTACATTCTGGAAGTCAAGTTTAGTAGTTGTTGGTGGGCATACAGTTCATAGTTTCTTTATAAAATTATTACCGACCATAACGAGCCTAAGTGGAGTAACATTTGCATATTTGGTTTACCACTATCAAATAATAAAACAAATTAAGGGTAGTTTTTTACTTAAGTTTTTACAGAATAAATGGTACTTTGATGAAGTATACGGACTTATTATAGTTGCACCGGTGAAGTTTGTATCTAGGCTCCTATGGAAATTTGATGTTAAGGCTATTGATTCGTTTGGACCAAATGGTGTCGTAAGGTTAGTTGATGAATGTTCAAAGAATGCTATAAAGTTACAAACTGGCTATATATTTGATTATGCGTTTATTATGTTTGTTACTTTAGTAATCAGTGCTTTGTATATTATTGGAATTAAATAAACAGTGTTATTACTTAGCATATTTTTGCTTCCGCTAATAGGAGCATTGATTTTATCTTTAATCAAGATTGATTATAAATCAATATATCTAAGATTCATCTCTCTACTTTTTTCTGTACTTCCATTTTTGCTTAACGTTGTAGTTTGTATAAAGTTTAATTATAACAATACAGACTTTCAGTTTGTCAGCTATCCAATTAAAAATGCTGGAATAGGAGTGGATGGTATATCGTTGCTTTTCCTTCTACTTACAACTTTCTTGTTTGTTATTTGTATGCTCTACAATTGCAAAATGAGTTATACGACCCTCAAGTCATGTATGGCATTATTTTTACTGCTTGAGGGTTTTGTAGTTGGTTTCTTTATTTCGCTGAATGCTATAAGCTTTTATGTATTTTTTGAAGCTGTTTTAGTACCAATATTCTTTATTATTAGCATCTGGGGAGGGAAGCAGAGGATATATGCAGCATTTAAGTTATTCCTCTATACACTGGTTGGTTCATTGTTATTTTTGCTTGGATTAGTATATATTCATAATATTTTTGGAACGTTTGATATACGGAAATTAGCTACATTAGTACCAAGTCTTGATCCTGAAGTGCAGTCATTGCTATGGATTGCATTTTTTGCTTCTTTTGCAATAAAAGTACCGATGGTTCCATTTCATACTTGGCTTCCTGATGCACATGTGCAATCGCCAACTTCTGGATCTGTGGTTTTAGCTGGGTTGCTTATTAAAATGGGGGGATACGGATTTTTAAGATTCTCGATTCCAATGCTTCCTCAGGCAAGTTTCCACTTTGCAAATTTCATTATTGTGTTAAGCGCGGTTGCAGTAATATATGCTTCACTAGTTGCATTTGCTCAGGATGATATAAAGAAGTTAATAGCTTATTCTTCAATAGCACATATGGGAATCGTTACTGCTGGCCTCTTTTCATTTTGTGAAGAGGGAGTGCTTGGTGCTATATTTCAAATGATCAGTCATGGGCTTATTTCTTCTGCTTTATTTTTATGTGTTGGAATGCTATATACTCGAACTGGAACTTTAGAGATTTCGAAGTATTTCGGCATAGTAAATACAATGCCAAAATTTGGTTTTATGTTTATTCTATTTTCAATGTCTTCGATAGGGCTACCTGGAACATCTGGGTTTATAGGTGAATTTTTGGCTATGGTTGGGATGTTTAAAAGCATAGGATTTTTTACAGGGTTCATCGCACTTGGCACTATTTTGAGCGCAGTTTATATGCTGAATTTATGTAAGCAAACAATATGGGGAGTTAGCTATTCTAAATTGTTAAATAACCGCTTGGATAGGATAGAATTTTCTATCTTAGTTCTGCTTGCAGTGCTTGTTATTTTGCTTGGATTCTACCCAACTCTTGCACTGAATTATTTAAAGCCATGCATGGTAAATTTGTTAGTCAAGTATAATGCCCTATGAACTACATACAGATATTGCCGGAAACTTTTTCTATTATTTCCTCGTTAGTATTGCTGCTGCTTGGAATTGTATTTAACCGCCGCACTATTAACTTATTGGCGCTTGGCTGCACAGTGGTCACATTAATTATTTTAATTCTGTCAGCGAAAGATAGTGGGTTTTTCCCCTTTAATTCATTGTTGAAACTCGATCTATACATTAGGTCAGCCCAGGGGTTGATCCTTATTGCGGGAATTTTAGTACTTTTACTGCTAAATTTATCAAAGTATGACTATGAGTATGAATTTTCAATACTGATTCTTTTTACGCTGTTTGGCATGATAACTTTGGTTTCAGCAAATAATTTAATTTCTTTTTATTTAGCTTTTGAGTTGATGAGTATACCTTTATATGTTCTTGCAAGCTTTAATAAGGATTCAGTTTATTCATGTGAGGCAGGAGTAAAATATTTTACACTCAGTGCGTTATCTTCCTGCATCATGCTGTATGGAATGTCGCTACTTTATGGATATACAGGACTGGTCAATTTTTCTGAGTTAAGTTCATTTTTGGAAAATCATCAGATAACTTATGGAATAGTTTTTGGGTTAGTACTTATCCTTATTGGTTTATGTTTCAAGCTTGCTATTGCTCCTTTTCATATGTGGGCTCCAGATGTCTATCAAGGTGCACCAACTATAGTAACTGCATTTTTTTCTACAGTTCCAAAAGCGGCACTTGTGACGTTTTTAATTCGATTTTTTATGGGTGAAGAGTTAGTAGGTGTAGAAAAATATTTTCAACCTGTTCTTTTATACATTTCAGCACTATCCGTACTTATTTCAGCTTTTGGAGCTTTACGCCAAAGGAATCTAAAGAGGCTTCTAGCTTACAGTTCAATTGGTCATCTTGGCTTTATACTTGCTTCACTTTCTATCTTTACACGAATGGGGACAGATAGTTCCTTGATATATTTGGTTATCTATATCATTACAAATATAGGATTGTTCTCATATTTTATACAAATTGATGATGACGATTGCAGTGTTGCAAATTTATCTGGCATAGGAAAAAAGCGTCCGGTTTTGGCATTTCATCTTTCTATACTATTATTTTCGATGGCAGGAATACCTCCACTTGCAGGTTTTTTTGCTAAACTTTTTATATTTAAAAGCTTGGTGAATTCCGGCTTTATTGGTATGTCTTTGATTTTCATAGTAGCAAGTGTTATATCATGTTACTACTATTTAAGTATCATAAAAGCTATGTATTTCGATAAGCCTAGTGACAGTAAAGTTATTTATTCTAAGAGTCTATTTATTATTACTTCAGTAGCTTCATTAATTAATATTGTTCTTTTTATGTGCGTAGAGGATTTATATTCACTGATTCATTTAGTAACTAAAAGTTTATAAAATGACCCCTAAAACATTCGAGGGCTTTCATATTTATCATTATGAAGAAGTTTCAAGCACTAATGGGAAGGCGTTGGATTTGATTGATAGAGGAATATCAAATGAAACTGTTATTATTGCCGATAAACAAACAGAAGGTAGGGGGCGCACTGGAAGGAATTGGATTTCTCCCGAGGGTAATTTTTATGCAAGTTTTATCATAGATCTCTTGCAAATTCCATCACTAGGTCCCAGTATCACACACTGGGATGGCAGATTAGCTGTAGCAGCCCACTTGGGTGTTATTCCAGCACATGACGCTAAAATCCAGTGCTGGAATGACAGAGAAAGTTTAAGCAAATTAACAGAGTTGACTTTTGTTACTGCTCTTGCTGTTGGCAATACGTTACTATCATTTATAAATGATAGTAACGTTCAATATAAATGGCCAAATGATATCTTTGTTGATGGAAAAAAAATAAGTGGAATATTACTTGAAAAAAAATCTAATTCAAATTGGCTGGTAGTAGGAATTGGAATTAACATTGATCATGCACCACTTTTGGAAGCAACGTGCATTAATAAACTTCTTTCATCTTCTGTTGTTCCAGTAACTGACACTGAAATACAGATGCAGGTTCCGATGTCACGTGCTAGAATGACTCTACAAAATATATATATTCTAAAAGAATTAGTAATAAACTTTAATAATTTAAGAAAGCAGTGGATACTTGATGGGTTTTGTGCTATAAGAGAAATGTGGTTGAAAAGGGCATTCAAAATGAATGAGCAAATCAGTGTAAAGTTTGCTAGTAAATTGCATAAGGGGATTTTTATTGATATAGATAAAGGTGGTAGATTAGTATTGCAACAAAAAGATGGAAGCTTAATTTATTTTGATGCAGGTGAGTTATTTGTTAATAATATATTATGAGTACATATGTAATTTTTGCTTACCTTATTAGTTTTGCATTGATTGCTGGAGAGCTGATTTTTACCATTTCTTGCTATATTAAAAGTAAAAAAAATTTAGAAGGTTTTAAAAATAATAATGAAGAAGAAACATAAGAGATTACTCATAGCTTCGGGAGTTTTCTTCTTTTTAAATTGCATAGTTTTCTTTGTTTTAACAATGCTCAGAGAAAATATCTCATTTTTTTACACAGTAAGCGAAGCAATAACTTTATCAAACAATCAAAAACCAATCCGTATAGGTGGAATGGTTGTTGAGGATAGTGTAATACGTAGTGAGAGTGAAGTGGTCTTTCAAATGACAGACTTTAACAAGAGCATTGTGATAAAATATCAGGGAATACTCCCTCCAATGTTCTCAGAAAAGAGTGGTGTTGTTGTGCAAGGTAAAATGTTTGATGGCAATACCTTTTTGGCAGACACGGTGTTTGCAAAACATGACGAGAATTATATGCCTCGAAAGTAAGAGATAAGGCAGGGGATTTTATTATTTTGTACCTACATAGCGAATAAATTTCTTTATGTATTCATTCTTAGTATTTTTTATTTCTTGAACAGTTCCATGAGAAATAATGCTTCCTTCGTATAATACTGCTATTTTATCAGCTATTTTGAATGCGCCATGAATATCGTGTGTAATTGTAATAATTGTAGGGCTAGGGTCTTTAGACAGCTTTACTATTGTTTCTTTTACTATATCTGACATAATAGGATCTAATCCCGAAGTTGGTTCATCCAACATAATAATTTCTGGGTTGTGTGCAATTGCTCTTGCAAGTGCTACCCTTTTCTTCATTCCGCCTGATAACTCTATTGGGAACATATCTGCTATGTTTTCCTCTAACCCGACATCATTTAATTTTTCAATTGCTAATTGCTTTGCCTCCTTTTTGCTGATATTGAAACGTTTTCTATAATTAAAAGATATATTTTCCCATACTGCAACATAGTCAAATAGAGCGGAATTTTGAAATAAAACCCCAAATTTGTTTTTACTTTTGCTATTTATTTTAATAGACCCTAAATCCGGTGCCAGCAGGCCGATAATCGTTTTTGTTAATACAGATTTGCCACTTCCTGAGCTGCCGAGTATAACTAGTGATTCTCCTTTCGGTATGTCAAGACTTATGTCGTTCAGTATTGTCTTATCATTAAAAGATAGGTGCAAGTTTGATATTGATATTATGGGGCTATGCATAGATCAAAGTAATCATATAGTTTGCTAGAATGATTAGTATGGATGATAGAACAACAGTTGATGTTGTAGCAATACTAACTCCTCGAGCTCCTTCTTGGCAATGGTAACCGTAATAGCAGCTTGAGAAGGAAATTATAGCGCCAAAAGCAGTTGCTTTTATTAACCCAGTGATAAAATTATACATGTTAAAGAATTGAGTTGTGTATTTAATATATATATTTAAGTTATGATTAAATTCGAAAACTGCAGTGATGTATCCTCCGAATATTCCTATTAGATCTGCACATATTGTGAATATGGGAAATACTATAACTGATGCTAAAATCCTTGGTGCAATTAGATATTTGAAAGGATTGATATTCAAAGTTGTAAGTGCATCTATTTGTTCGGTGATGCGCATCGTGCCAATTTCTGCAGCAATTGATGATCCGACCTTTCCTACCATTATTAAACTAATTAAAACTGGTCCTAACTCTTTAATAATGGTGACCGTGACAAGTTTAGGTATTATTTGTTCTGGACTAATCAACGGGCCACTCAAACTACTTTGCAAAACTATCACTGCCCCTATAAAAATCCCTGTGAGTCCAACAATTGGCAGAGAGAAAAAGCCTATTTCTATGATTTGCTTTGCTACATTACCCAAATAATATGGTGGCACAAAGCAGTGATATAGGGATTGAATAAAAAATATGAGTGCGCTACCAAGCCTCAACAAGAGATTGATGAAACACCTACCAATTATTCTAATGCCATTTATATCAAACGAGCTCACTTTGCATTTGTCTCAGCTGAAATTAGTTTTATTGATTTTGTTAAAATTTTTGTTAACTTCATTGCAGAGTATAGCTAAGATGTGCCTTAAGTTCAATATACTTAGGTCAAAATGCTTCAGTTTGAAACTTATGGAGCTTAATTGTGTAAACAAACCTTACTTATTTTACTATCGCTGTTTACTTTTTGTAAAAAACATGCTATTAATAAATAGTGAGTTTTTAAGTAGAATGGAGGAAGTTTTGGCAGTTCCAAAAAGAAAGAAGTCAAAGTCAAGGCGTAATATGCATCGTTCTCATCATGCTATTAAGCCTAAGAATATTGTAGTATGCACAACAACTGGGGAATTTATGCTACCTCACAGTATAGCAGTTGATGGCAGCTACAAAGGAAAACGGGTTTTCGTCAAACAACAGGCAGAATAATTATCATGATATGTTACCTACGGTTAACAATAACATAGTCATTGCACTTGACGCTATGGGGGGTGATTTTGCACCTCTCTCAGTGATTCAGGGTGCTGGTTTTTTTTTGGATAATCTTGTTGATCCAGGCATAAAAGTTTTTTTTCATATTTATGGAGATCAGAAAGAAATATCTCCTTTGCTTTTAAAATATAGAAAAGTAAGTGATAATTCTGAGTTTACTCACTACTCTAATAATGTTCTTGCAAATGATAAGCCGTCTTTTGCACTGAGACATCGTAAAAATTCAAGTATGAAGGCTGCCATTGAAGCAGTGAAAAAAGGTAAAGCTTCTGGGATGGTATCTTCAGGTAATACGGGAGCGTTGATGGCAATTTCCAGATTTATTTTAGGAACATTACCAAACGTTTATCGTCCTGCTATAGTATCTGTCTGTCCAACTAAGGCAAAGAGCTTTGCATTGCTTGATCTTGGTGCAAATGTTGATTGCAATGTTGGCTCGTTATTTCAATTTGCATTAATGGGAAGCGTATTTGCAAAAATAGCATTAAAAGTTGACAATCCTGAAGTTGCTTTGCTAAACATTGGTACGGAAGAAGTTAAAGGTAATGACTCAGTACGTGGTGCTTTTGAGCTACTAAAAAGTGCTCCAGACATTAATTTCAAAGGGTATATAGAGGCAAGTGAATTTTTAGAGGGTAATATAGATGTAATTGTTGCTGATGGTTTTGTTGGCAATGTGATGATTAAAACAGCTGAGGCAACTGCTAGCACTTTTATTGACCTAATAAAACAGGAAGTGTTTAATTCATGGGCAACGAAAATGCTTGTTGGTATGTTGTTAAAATCCAAGCTGAATAAGGCATTAACACGTTTTAATCCTAAAATTAGAAGTGGAGCTATGTTTTTAGGGCTGAATGGTATTGTCATTAAGAGCCATGGGAATTCTGATGCTGTTTCTTTTGCCCATGCTATAAAATTTGCAGTAGATTCCATTAGTGAAAATTTAAACCAGAAGATAATTAGTGAGGTAAATCAAGTTGAATAAAAGTTTTATATTAAGCACTGGATCTTACCTGCCAAAAAAAAAGTTGGGCAACGATGAGATTGCATTAATGGTTGAGACAAGTGATGAATGGATTAGACAGAGAACAGGAATAACTCAAAGGTATATAGCAGATGAAGCAGAGTTAACGTCGGATCTGGCTGTTAATTCAGCAAAAAATGCTATAGAAAAAGCTCAAATTTCAGTAGATGAAATTGGGTTAATCATAGTTGCAACAACAACGCCTGATAAAACTTTGCCTAGCTGTGCAACGATTGCGCAAAATAAGTTAAAATGTAAAAACGCATTTTCCTTTGATGTGCAGGCAGCATGCTCTGGTTTTATATATGCAGTTACAATTGCTGATTCGCTCATAAAATCTAACGATAGAATTAAGTATGCATTAGTGATAGGTGCTGAAATAATGTCTAGAATTGTTGATTGGAAAGATAGGTCAACTTGTGTACTGTTTGGTGATGGTGCTGGTGCAGTGATAATGAAATCTACAGCACATTGTAATGAAATGACAGAAAATTCCGCAAGAGGTATAATATCAACCAACTTATATTCTGATGGTAATGTAGACGTGTTATGCACAAACGGAGGGATATTCTCAACTGGTAGTTCTGGAAAAATATACATGAATGGTAGAGAAGTGTTTAAGCATGCAGTGGATAAGTTAACAGCCTCAATAGAAGAAACATTAAGATGCAATAATTTGAAGATTACTGATATTGACTGGTTAGTTCCCCATCAAGCAAACATTCGTATTATTGAAGCTGTAGTAAAGAAATTAGATTTCCTTATGGAGAAAGTAATTAATACAGTTGATCAACATGCAAATACCTCGGCAGCATCAATTCCGCTAGCACTTGATTATGCAATACAAAAACCAAAAATAAAACCGGGAAGCTTAGGGATACTGGTTGCAATAGGTGCAGGCTTAACCTGGGGCTCCGTGCTGCTACGCTATTAATAACTACCAACTACTACCTACTTGTTACTTTCGATCTTTTCCATTAATTTCTTGACCAAGCCTCTTAGTTTTTTACTCGACTCGTCAAGCTCTTGAATCTGCAAGCTATCCTTTTTCATGAGTTCCTTATAATTACTTTTTATATAGTCAATCATTTCCTTCATCTGAGCAATCATCTTGTTAATATCCATACTACCTAAACTAGATACTATCTCAGGTATAGAAGTATCTAACATACCACCAGCCATAAGTTGCTGGGACATTTGCATAAATGGCTTTAAGGCCTGATTAAGTAATTCAGGATCCTTAGCTAATTTTTCTATTTGCTCTTTACAAGTATCCATATACTGCTTCATAAATTCATCTTCTTGTACTTTATCCATCATGATTACACCTACTTAAAAATATATGTTTTCTATTATATATTGTTTTAAAATTAAAAGCAATACAAAACACCCACTACAACTGTATTAATATTTTATTAAATAATAAAAAAGCTGCTCTTTTGCTTATAAAGAAGCACATATTTTCTTTAACCATTCCTTATTTTTAACACTATTTTCTAAGCTCTTATAGACAAATTGATGATAGCTATTTATCCATTCAATTTCATCTTTAGTGAGCATTTGCACATCTATTAGCCCTCTATCATATGGAATGGAGGTCAGTTGTTTAAAGTGTAAAAAACCATTTTCTTGCTTGTCAACATACATCAGATTTTCAATTCTTATTCCATACTTTTCTGGAATGTAATAACCAGGTTCATTGGAAAGTATCATCCCTGGCATGAGTTTTACTTTATTTCCTTTTGATATTGCTTGCGGCCCTTCGTGTACTGATAAATAGCTTCCTACCCCATGCCCTGTGCCATGCATATAATCTATTCCAAATTTCCATAAGTGAATGCGTGCCAATGTATCTAATTCTCCACCGGTAGTGCCGGAAGGAAAGACTGCACTTGCTAAAGCGATGTGAGCTTTCAATACTATTGTATAGTGAGTTATTTGTTCATTAGTTGGATTGCCAATTGCTACAGTTCTTGTTACATCGGTTGTGCCATCGAGGTATTCGCCACCAGAATCAATCAAATATAATCCATCTTTCTGAATGACTTTGTTTGTCTCACTGCTTGCACGATAATGGATTATTGCTCCATTTTCATTAAATGCGGAGATTGTTGGAAAACTCGCTTGTTTGAACAAATCCTGCTCTTTTCTATATTCTAAAATCTTTTCTTCGGCTTCAAGTTCTGTACTGGTATTATTTTCAAGCCAATGTAGAAGATTTGTAACTGCTATTCCATCTCTGATGTGTGCTTTTATAGCTCCAGCTATTTCAGTTTGGTTTTTTACTGCTTTGTAAATCAAGCAAGGATCCTCCCTTTCAACTATCTGCTTATTTTTTATTATAGCCATAATACTCATCGGAGTTGTGTTTGGATCTATAATTATCGAATTTAACTTGCATAGTGAACTTTTGAGTTTACTAATATCAAAGATGTTTGTATGATTATCTAAATTTGCTTCTATGGTCGAGTATTCTTTATCTTGAACAAACAAGTCAACGTTGCCGTTCTTGTACAATATAGCACAGCCCAATATACATGGAGTATATTTAGCATTTTCATTTCTTAGATTTAATAACCATGAAATTGAATTTGAATCAATTAAAAATACTGCTTCAGCTTCTTTATTTATGCTTTTAGCTACTTTTTCACATTTACTCTTACTACTTTCACCGGAATGCTCAACTGCATGCGAAACTATCGTTTGTTCTCTACGGCTAATTTCTTTTTTAATTGAATATGGTACCAATTTACAAATATCTTCATATTTTCTTATCTCTTTTACGGTAAAATATTGCGAATAGTAACCTAGTGAGGTAGTCAATGTTAAGTTTGCTTTTAGCCATTCGCATGGATTCTCTTCTTGTATATTATATACTTGAAAATTGTCCTGGTCGAGCTGATTACGAGCTTGTGTGATATAGCGTCCATCCGTAAAAAATGGACACTTGTTGTCTTTTGTAACGATAAGTAGCCCATGTGTTCCTGTAAAGCCACACAATTTAGTTAATTCGTCTGAATGTTCATTTAAATATTTGTCTTTGGTATGCAACATAAACGCATCAACGTTTATTTCACACATAAAAGAACGAAACTCTTCTATTTTTGACATAGAATACCTTACGCAGAATTAGCAGCTACCTTCGTTTTCCTATTTCTCAAATACACCAATATGCTAACTATTGCTGCTGGAGTGATGCCTTGTATTTGCTTTGCAATACCAATCGTTGCTGGTTTAATTGCCTGCAGTTTTTCTATTACTTCACTTGACAAGCCTTTAACTTGTGAATAGTTGAAATTGGTTGGAATTTGAGTATTCATTTCCTCTCGCAAAAACTTCATATCTGCTTCTTGTCTTACTAAATAAGGTTTGTATTTTGCTTCAATTGCAACTGCTTCACATATTTCATTTTTAATTGTGTTGCTCGTTGTTTTACTATTATTCCAGTGCCCTATTTTGTCATTCCAGCACGTGACGCTAGAATCTGCATTTTTTTTCTGGATTCTAGTGTTAACTGCTTGAATGACAGTTTGATCCGCTTTGTTGTCATTCCAGCGTGTAACATTAGTTAACTCTGGCCATATTTCTTGTAATTTGTTCCAATCGATATTTGGGTAGCTAAGTAGATCTAATGCTGTTTTTCTTATTCCATCATAAGATATTTTAATACCACAAAACCTAAGCTGCTCAGGAGTAATTTTCAGACTTTCTAACTTCTCTTCAAGCTGCTTAATGGATTTAAGTTTATTTTGTAAAGCAGAGTATCTTTCATGTGATACAAGAGAGATGTTATAACCTTTTTGCGTTAATCTTCTATCTGCATTATCTGATCTAATTGCTAGCCTATATTCTGCACGTGAGGTAAATAACCTATAAGGCTCGGTCACTCCTTTGGTGACCAGATCATCTATCATTACGCCGATATATGAATCTGTACGATGAAGAACAAAACTTTCTTTTTTTTGAGATGCAGAGAGTGCTGCATTGATTCCGGCGATAATTCCTTGCCCTGCTGCTTCTTCATATCCAGTAGTACCATTAATTTGGCCAGCGAAGTATAGACCTTTAACTTTCTTAGTTTCGAGAGTATGAAATAGCTCTCGTGGGTCAATGTAATCATACTCAACCGCATATCCAGGTCTTAACATCTCTGCGTTTTCAAGCCCTTTGATACTATTTATCATTTCACGCTGCACTTCGATAGGTAATGAATTTGAAATTCCATTTGGGTATACAGTAATATTATCAAGCCCTTCTGGTTCTAAAAATATTTGGTGACTATTTTTTTCTGCAAATTTTTTAACTTTAGCTTCAATTGATGGGCAGTATCTTGGTGCGACGATGTCATTCAGATAAGAAGAAGCTGACCTGTGAAGATTCGCTTGGATTATTCTGTGTGTATTCTCATTAGTATAGGTAATGAAACATGAAACTTGAGGTTGATTAATTTTTTCTGTGAGGTAAGAGAACGGCATGGGTGGATTATTACCTACTTGCTCTTCTAATATTGACCAGTTTATAGTACTACGATCAAGCCTCGGCGGGGTTCCGGTACGCAATCTGCCTAATTTAAAATCATACTTCTTCAATGTATTTGCAAGTTCCACTGCAGATTTATCTCCCATTCTTCCTGAAGGGGTTGTTTGTTCTCCTATATGAACCACACCTTGCAGAAAAGTTCCCGTAGTTAAAACAACTTTGCTTGTTAGTATCTGTTTTCCTAAGCTTGTTATGATAGCTTTAATGTACAGTTCTCCATTGCTATTACTTTCGATCAGAAAATCATCAACTAACTCTTCTTTTACTGTCAAATTATCATGATTTAGAATAATTTCCTGTATCGCTTTCTTGTATAATTCTCGGTCTGCCTGTGCCCGCGGCCCCCACACCGCTGCGCCCCTGCTGCTATTTAAAATGACTGAATGTATGCTTGCTTGATCGATTGCTCTTCCCATTATTCCGTCAAGAGCATCAACTTCTCTGACTACAATACCCTTTGCAACTCCTCCAATTGCTGGATTGCAAGACATTTCTCCTATAGTTGAAATTTTATGGGTTATAAGTAACGTACTTGCACCGAGGCGAGCTGCAGCCGCAGCTGCTTCGCATCCTGCATGGCCACCACCTACCACCACTACGTCATATTTATGCATACCTTCTTGAGTAATTCTTACTCTACTATTATTCCAATTATCAATAATCAATGTCAAATTTTACAGTAATACAGTGTTGCTTCTTCGTTACTCCAATGTTGCACACTAGAATAACAGAAAATAGAAACTTTTTTGATGAGCTTAAACTGGCTCATGCTCTTTTCCTTTTAGAGAAAAACACTCAACTATAGGGAAAATAATATATTCATTCACTTTTTCAGCTATTGGTACTATAATACTGTACATTGCAAATATCGATACAATCGGTGCTATTGCTCCACCTGCTAAAGTTGCATAACCTATTCCAATCATCGTACCAGGAAAAAAGCAGTTGCGTTTACAACAAGACCAACTCCAATTGTGGCACTTGTGAAGCATGCACAAGTAAACTCGAAGAGATCTTTTCTGGAGAACTTTCCTTTTCTTACACTATCGCACATATAATATGCACTCAATAACATTACAGGAATGGCGGCAATAACTCCACCTATTATCAAATGTGACAAAGCTGTGAAACTTTTTTAACCCTAAACCTGTAAGTGCTCCTATTACTGATGCTATGCCTAAAAGTATTAAATCTTTATCCATACAACTTCCCTAATTTTGATAATAATAACATTCTTCAAAGCTTTAAACCCTCTCTATTGTCAGAGTAATTAGATTAATTGAATAAGCAAAGTAATTTTTTATGGCATTATCTCGGAAAAGAGAGCGGAAGAAGGGGTTCGAACCCTCGACTTCAACCTTGGCAAGGTTGCGTTCTACCAACTGAACTACTCCCGCAATTAACCTAAATTTACTTCTTAATTATAGGCATATGTAATAATTTGTAAACCCCATACATACCGAAATGTGAAGAACTGTGTCTATATATTTGTGTACTTAAAACTCACTTTCAATTATTATTGACGTTTTGTTATTCTACAGAGCCTTATGAGGATATTTGTATATAAAGACGACTTGCCAGCTAGTTCAATACCAGATAATGTAAGATCTATAGCTGTTGATACAGAGGCAATGGGGTTACTTCATGTTAGAGATAGATTATGCCTTATACAGCTCTCTTTTAATGATGGAAATGCTCACCTGATTCAATTCAAAAATGATTATACAGCTCCAAATTTAAGAAAAATATTGGGGGATAAAAATATAACTAAAATATTTCACTTTGCACGATTTGATGTCAGCATAATATGTTATTATCTAGAAACTTGGGCACTTCCATGCTATTGCACAAAAATAGCTTCACGTTTAGTTCGCACCTATACGGATAATCATAGTCTGAAAGAGTTATGCTTAGAGCTACTCGATACTAAATTAAATAAGCAGCAGCAATCTTCTGATTGGGGAAGTGAAAATTTGACAGACAAGCAAAAAAGTTATGCTGCATCTGATGTTTTGTATCTTCATAAGATAAAGGAAAAGCTAGATTTAATGTTGGAACGTGAAAACAGAAAGGAGTTAGCACAAAAATGCTTTGAATTTCTTCCTATTCGTGTTGAATTAGATTTAATGGGATGGGAAGATGTGGATATCTTTAATCACCAAATGTAGTGGTTTGTGGAAAATTTTTTGCTTATCAAAGCACTTGGGGCAGTTTTTCAAGCTCTTTGGTAAGAATTTAGTTGATTAATTACTGATTTATGTGCTATATTTTGCAAATTAGATCGGGTATTTTATGGGTGATGATATTACATCAGTAAATGATCAAAATTTTAAGTCTGAGGTCACTGATTACAAAGGATTTGTGCTGGTAGACTTTTGGGCAGAGTGGTGTGGACCATGTAAAAATTTAATGCCGCGTGTTGAGCAATTGGCTAAAGATAAAAAAGGTAAGATCAAAATCTGCAAGTTCAATATAGATGAAGGGGCTGAAGTGCTAAGTAAATATGGGATTCAATCTATACCCACATTAATCATATTTCAAGACGGTAAAGAAATTGCACGCAAAATTGGTACCATAAATGATCTGTCAAGTTGGGTTGATGATGAAATAAGCTAATAGACAAATTTGTTTTTGTATGTATTATAAGTGTTAACGAAGGGGATTGTAGCTCAGTTGGTTAGAGCAGTTCGCTCATAACGAATTGGTCGTAGGTTCGAGACCTACCAATCCCACTGGTTATATTGGTTTAGTGTATCATAAAGCTCGCTAGAGTATATTACAGGTACAAGAAGGGCTGAGTATTTCATAATAGGGTCTGAGTGTGTTCAAAAAGCTCTTTGCATGCCAGCTACAGTGGGCAAAGGCCATAATCTTCACTTTTTAAAATTTTGTCAACTTCTCGCTAACAAGGGAAAATGCTTGAAAGTTATAATTTTAGCATTGATGAGGAATTTAAAGCACATTTTCTTGGTCTTCTTAAAAAGAATCAACCATTCAATCATAATTTAGTGAAATAATTGTTTGACATAGAGATAGTGTCTGGATACTTGCTTCAACGTTTTTTGAACATAATCTACATTATAGTTGCGTGAAGTCATGTATCCCTTTGTACTTAACCGGCCTAAATGGGCTTTTTCTGATTTATTTATGTGTGTATTTTAACATATTTTGTCATTGGAACAATATCTATGAATTATACAGCAGTTTAGCTTTAATCTCAACTATTATGAGCTTTGTTTCTACAATGTCACAATAATC
>NZ_NJBR02000092.1:0-16284 GCF_002204235.2 Wolbachia endosymbiont of Wuchereria bancrofti | reverse complement strand
GAAGAAGTTAAAGAAAGAGCTGAAGCAACTAAAAAAGTAGTTGAAACAAAAACTAGGGGTTTAGTTACTAACACTCAACTAACAAATGTACTAGATACAAAAGCTGACACGACTTACGTTGATGAGAAGATTGAGCTATACAAACAAAACTAGATAGCCTGAGTGTCGATAAGCTCTAGTCTCCTATAGTTTTAGTTGGAAGTCAATAACCCACCAACTAGAGGTAGATTTTTTACCTCTTTCTTTTATTCAAGAATATAAAAACTACTGTGATTTGTCCCAAACTTCAACTATATCCTCATCAAAGTCTATTATCTCGGCTTTCTTGAATTGGTAGCAGTTGTTAATGGATTGAATTCCTAAATTTCCTATAAAAGGAATGGCGTCATTGCCTAGAATTTTACCACTACGGCAGATTATCAATCTGTCGATTAAATCATGCTTTAACAACTCTGTGGTTAATACTCTTCCACCTTCGACTAGTAATCTTGTTATGCCAATCTCTGAAACAAGTTTTAATGCCATGTCTTTTAGGCAAACTTTATCTGTACTATATTCCCCTTGATTCGATGTCATTCCAATATGTGAAGCTGGAATAGGTTTATCGTTTGAGTTGACTATTAGATAGTTAATATTTTTTATTTTTTTCTCTATTTTTTTATTTATTATTACCCAAGTCGTTACCTTATCTGCAGTCTTTACAACATTATGCTTTTCCTTCAATTTTTCCTGGCTGTCTATAATTAGTCTTATTGGTGATCTGTTTTCAAGTCCTGGTAATCTGCAAGTTAAGAGTGGATCATCATTAATGAGAGTATTACTGCCAATCATAATTGCATCATATTTTGCTCTGAGCTCGTGTACCCAATTTCTTGTGCTTCCACTTGTTATCCATTTGCTATCACCTTTAAATGTTGCAATTTTTCCATCAAGAGTTGTTGCGATTTTGCAAGCTATAAATGGTCTGTGTAATTTCCTGGTAGTGAAAAAGCCAATATTCAGTTTTTCTGCTTCCTCTTGCATAATCCCTTGTTTCACTGCAATTCCTGCTTCTTCTAAAGCTTTAACACCGCCACCTGAAACTCTTTTATCAGGGTCAATTGCTGCAATTACTACCTTTTTTATTCCTGATCTTATTATTTCTATAATGCAGGGTTCTGTAACCCCATAATGGCAGCATGGCTCAAGAGTGACATACATAGTTGCACCATGGGTTGAACCTTTAGCGCTTTGCAAAGCGGCTACTTCTGCATGTGGGCGCCCACCGATTCCTGTATGGCCCTCACCAACTACTACTCCATCTTTTACAATGACACACCCGACAGCAGGGTTTGGTGCAACATTCCCTAGAGTTTTTTCTGCAAGCTTTAATGCAATTGACATGAAATGGTTGTCAATCATTAGAAAGAAGTCATTTCGTATGAGGTATCAAAAATTCTTCTGTGCTCGTGTATAGCAAATCTATCTGTCATGCCCGAGATATAGTCGCATATTACTACCGAACGCTGGAATTTGTGAGCGAGCTTGCTCCACTCTATGGGCAATAACCTTGGATTTTCATAAAAACATTGAAAAAGTTCTTCTACTATACGTTTTGCCTTGTTCATTGTTCTGTTAAGTTTGTAACTTCTATATATTTTTTCCATGTTGAATTTCTTCACTTCTTTCGTGGCATTTGCAACTTCTGGTGAAAATGTGACTAGCATTTTATTTAGACTTCTTACGTCTTCTACACTTTTTATTTTGTAATCTTCAATATTCTTTTCCGTCTGAGAAACAACATCACTTATCATAATTCCTATGGTTCTACTCAATGATTCATGTATAAGTTTGTTCTGAGGTAATTCTGAATATCTACTTTCTACGTCTTTAAACGTTTTTCCAATTAAAGGGATATTAAGCAAATCTTCGATAGTTACTAAATTCGCTCTCAATTCATCATCAAGGTCATGAACACTGTAAGCAATATCATCGGCGATTGAGGCAACCTGTGCTTCAATACTTGAAAACTCTTCAAGTTTTAGATTATATTTTTCATTATATTCTAGTAATAGCTGATTATTTGTGTAAGATACTGCATTTCGACCAAGCAAGGGACCATTATGCTTTGCAACCCCTTCAACCACTTCCCAACTTAAATTCATGCCATCAAAATCAGCATGTTTTTGTTCAAGATAAGTTAGAATCCTTATAGCCTGAACATTATGGTCAAATTCATATTTCTCGTTATCAAGATTCAGATCTTGAACTGCTCTCTTTAGAGCGTTTTCGCCTGTATGGCCAAATGGAGGGTGACCGAGATCGTGTGCAAGCGCTATGCATTCAGTAATATCCTCATCTAAGCCGAGCCTACGTGCGATAGATCTTGCAATTTGTGCAACTTCAAGGCTATGGGTAAGCCGAGTGCGATAGTAGTCGTGCTCATAATTAATGAAAACTTGTGTCTTGTATTCCAATTTTCTAAACGCATTAGAATGAATAATGCGATCTCTATCACGCTGAAAACAGCTGCGGTTTTCATCTTCTTGCTCTCTAAAGTATCTTCCCCTTGTTTTGTTTGGAAAGCACGCGTAACTTAATAGAAAATTATTGTTTGACATGTAAAATTTCTACTATAATAAGTTATCAATAATAAAAGGTGGTGACTATGTCAACAGATTACAATATTAACTTAACTGACAGTGCATTAAAGAAAATCCACTCTCTTGTAGAGCAGGAAGAAGATAAGAGTTCTATTTTGCGAGTTGCAGTTTCAGGTGGTGGATGTTCTGGCTTCAAGTACAATTTTCTTATGGATCAAATAGATAAAAACCTATCTTTGAGTGATGATGATGATGATGATGAATTTGATGACGAAGATGATGATGATGATGAAAGCGAGGACTATAGAAGCCGTTCTAGCTTTAATAGAAAAAGCAAAGATATAGTAATTAATGATAAGGATGGAAATCCTGTATTAATGGTCGATAATTGTTCGGCAAAATTTTTAAATAACTCAATTATAGATTATACTGAAAACTTAAGTGGTTCTGGATTTCAAGTAAAGAATGCTCTTGCTAAGTCTCAGTGTGGATGTGGTAATAGCTTCTCAGTTTAATTATTACCAGAGTTTGAGTACCTCTTGAGTTTTTTTAACATGGGCGGTAATATAGCACTCGAGCTAACTTCTATAAGTAAGAGCTTCAAAAGAAATTCTGCTATTATAAAAGGTATCAATCTAAGTGTTGCAAAAGGGCAAGTAGTTGCATTAATTGGCAGTTCAGGGTCAGGAAAAACAACTATATTGCAAATTGCAGGCTTATTAGATAAACCAACTTCAGGAATAGTTACAATAGATGGAGTAAATTGCACACAAGCCAGTAATAAGCACAAAACCCACATGAGAAGGGGTTTTCTTAGCTTTATTTATCAATTTCACTATTTGTTACAAGAGTTATCGGTGTTGGAGAATGTTATTCTTCCTCAACTAATTGCAAGAAAAGGCAAAGCTGAAGCAATAAAAAATGCACAAGCAGTGTTAGAGAAATTTGGTCTGGAAAACAAAGCAAGCAGCATGATATCTGAGATTTCTGGCGGAGAAAGGCAAAGAGTTGCAATTGCAAGAAGTATCGTGAATTCTCCAAGACTTTTACTTGCGGATGAACCTACAGGAAATTTGGATCTAACAAATTCTTTGAATGTGTTTTTACTATTGTATTCGTACGTAAAGGAAAATAATAGCTCTATGCTTATAGTAACACATAGCCATCTTCTTGCAGAAAAGGCAGACTATATTCTACAATTAAAAGATGGATCGTTAGTAAAATTATAAATAGGTAGAATCTATTTAGCTACTAACTTGTGCTTACCCAGCCAGTGATCATTGACAGAGTATAATTTACACGAAGTGCTTTCATTGCCTTTTATACACGGGCTTTTTAACTTGCGTGGCTTAGGACAACCCCCTTGTAGGGCAAAAGTAACTAAAATACATAACAATAATTTCTTAAACATGACCAAACCTTTCTCTGATTAAGCGTACTCTTTTATTCTTATCTCTTTTTTAACCATTTGAGAAGAGATAGCTGCACTATTCAAGCGCAATTTTACATAATTGTCTATAATTTGAGTCACCTCCTCTTCTTTATCTCTTAAGAAGTGGTTAGTGTCGCCTATAATATGGTACTCCATGTGATCGCTTTTTACTGAGTTTATTAGCCTGTTTGCTAATTCTGTTACATCACTTTCTTCTGAAATTGTGTCATTACTGCTTTGTATGATAAGCCCAGGAACTGGACAGGGGGAGAGAAAAGAGAAATCATACTTTGTTGCTGGAAGGGAAAGAGCAATAAAGCCTACTATTTCAGGTCTGCGCATTGTCAGTTGCATAGCTACCCATGCTCCAAAGGAAAAACCAACGATCCAAATTGGAACATTACTAGGGTTGTGTTCTTGAAGCCAATCAATGGCTATTGCGGCGTCAGTTAACTCTCCTATACCCTTATCGAAGGTTCCGGTGGATTTTCCAACACCACGGAAGTTAATTTTCAATGCAGAAAAATTGTTATCTATGAAAGATGTGTATATACTATGTATCATTTTACTATCCATACTGCCCCCATATTGAGGGTGATGATGTAAAATTAACACAACTGGTGCGTTGGTCTCTTTGCTCTGGTGGTACTCACCTTCTATTTTTTTTGTTGCATTATTTAAAAAAACTTCTACCACGGCAGCTCCTAATGAAAACCTGTTAACAGACATATAAATTGTGCATATATTAACTATGTATTAATTTTACTGTTTTTGCAACAAGCTTTTACCGTGTTAAAGCTAATATATAGTTAATAGTAGGCTAATTAAGTGGCAAATGAACATTTGAATCTATTTTCTTTAGAAAATAGTGATTATATATACGCCGACTATAATGCAACTTTTCCAGTTAGTGACAATGTAAAAGAGAGCATACTTGAAGTCCTATCAAAACAGGTTTTGAATCCTTCATCGTTACATAGAAAGGGGCAAGAAGCAAGAAGGATTCTTCAGGATGCAAGGGATAACATTCGTAGTGCTATTGGCGTTCCAAGTAATAAAGAAATAGTTTTTACGTCTGGTGCAACTGAAGCAAATAGTCTTGTTATGAAAGGGATAGCAGGCTTTCAACATGTGATTTCAGCTGTAGAACATCCCTCAATTCTTAATTCTGCATGCAATCCACATATAATACCCGTCAATCAGGGGGGTATTGTCGATCTTTTGGCGCTAGAAAGAATTCTAAGCGAACTTAAAGGGAATAGAGTAATAGTTTCGGTTATGATGGCCAATAACGAAACTGGAGTTGTTCAGCCTGTTAAAGAAATAGCTGAAATAGCACATAAATTCGAGACAATCTATCACACTGATGCTGCTCAAAGTGTTGGAAAAATTAAGGTTAATATGGAAGATTTAGGAATGGATTTACTAACTTTATCTGCCCACAAATTTGGCGGTATAGCGGGCAGCGGAGTTTTAATATTTAATAAAGACCTTGTGATAGAACCTATCATAGTAGGTGGTGGACAAGAAAAAGGATTGCGTGGTGGCACAGAAAATATTGTTGCAATTGCAGGTCTTTCTGCTGCATTGCAAAGTATTTCAAATCTCCTATCAAAAATGGATGAAATAAAGGAGCTACGTGATCAATTGGAGTGTGAGTTATTGAATCTTGCCAGTGGCATCAAAATCTTTGGCAAAAACTCCAAAAGACTGCCAAATACGAGCCTTATTTATATGCCAGGAGTGAAAAGTGATGTGCAGCTCATGCACTTTGACTTAAATAACATTGCTGTTAGCAATGGCTCTGCATGTTCTTCTGGAAAAGTTGAGCCTTCCCATGTTTTGCTTGCAATGGGGGCAACAAGAGAACAAGCAGAGTGTTCAATTAGAGTTAGTATAGGTCCGCAAACCAAGCCACAAGACATAAGAAAAATAGTGGATTGTTGGTATAATATTTACGAGAAGAATATCTTGGGCAAGTAGTTGACTGGCATAAAAACTACTTGACAAACCTCGCCAGCTCCATAGCACTGAAGGTACTCAGTTATCTTCATCTGTGCAGATTGAATGACGAAGTATCACGTAGTTGGCACCTTATGTTTAATTTTTTGTACTATATGCATCTTATGTCTTCACACAACATCTCTAGGTTTTTACCTATATAAGTTGAAACTCGCTTATAAAGCGTTTAAGACTCAAAAAACGTCAATACAGAAAATAGATAGTGACTAGGGTTCCTTTTACCTTTTTTTATCTAGTAAATTTCTTAAATATTTTGTAGCTACCGTCACCCCGCTGCTTGCTAGCAGAATTTAGAGATACCACAAATGAATCGCAGTACGATGAACTGCGCCCAGCACGTGGCGCTGGAGTCTAGACTTTCCGCAACCTAGTCAAGAACGTTATTTCAACATAGAATTAGCTTATATCTTAAAAAAAGCATCTAATGCTTTAAGCGTGAACATTAGATGAAGGTATAGTTGAAATTTGGAATAATTTACTATGAATTTTATATGCTGAGGCGAAAGGAAAGAGGTAGAGATGCCTCCACCTCCTATTCCATTTAGCTTATGCGCCTGTTTTTGCTCGAAACTTGCTTTCAAATATTCTCATAACTTCAGGATATTGTAAGAGAGTAGGTAACACTTCTTTAACTTTTTCTTGAAGATCACTTGAATTCAGTTTTGCATTTAATTCAGCGTCAACGTAATCCTTGTCAGCTTTTGCATCTAGTGTAGCTGCATCAGCCTTTTTATCTAGCTCAGTTTTAGTAGCTAAATCTTTAGTTTTTTCTTCAACTACTTTTTGAGCTGCTGTTTCAGCCTGACTTGCTATATTAGCCTTATTTACAGCCTGAGTAACTTGATCTGCTATACTAGCACCAGCTACAGCATTGTTTACAGCCTGGGTAACTTGGTCCACTATTTTTGCATCAGCTATAGCTTGTTTAACTGCTCCTTTAGCTTCTTCACTCTTATACATTTGCTGATATGAAGAATAAGCCTGTACAGCAAAATATATAGCTGCAATGAATAGAGCTGCAATTCCAACAGGACTAGCAACAGACATTAAAAATGCAGGCCCAACAATTACACTATTAGCAATTAATATTGTTGTTATTGCTGCTGCTAAAGATGCAAGTGCAACTGTACCTTCAATACTCATTTTTGTTATAAGTGCTATGTCTTCCTTTTTCCATATGTTTAGTTCTGCAGTCATAATAACTTCCTCCTAATTAAAATTAACAAAAATTTAATTATATATTAAAACACATACTAGTCAAGCTTTATTTATAATAATTTAATATAATTATATCTCTAGCTACTTCCTACATAGTCATTAATTGTATATAATTGATATATGACATACGGTTGGGCTGAATCTTGACAAACCAACAGGAATTAGTTCTACACAAGCTGCAGCCCAGGTTAAAAAGACTTTTGGAATTAAAAAAGCTGGTCACTTAGGAACACTTAATCCTTTAGCTTCATGTGTGTTGCCAATTACTCTTGGTAAAGCAACAAAAACTATACCGTATTTATCCTGCAATTCAAAGGTACACAATTTCACAATAAAATAGGGAGAGTAAAGAACCACAGATGATTTAGAAGGTAATATTATTAAAGCTAGCAACATAAAACCCAAATATAATCAAATAAATAGTGCAATCAAGAATTTTGTTAGTGAGATAACACAGAGTCCCTCTTAATTTTCAGCAATAAAAATCAACGGAACAAGGACATATAGATTAGCAAGAGAAGTGGGCAAAAAGTAAATATAAAACCCCGCTAAGCGCAAATATACGAACTAAAATTGATTTCTGCTGACACTAAATAATAGTGCTAATTTTTATGACATGTGGTAGTGGCGTATATATGAGGTCAATTGCTTGGGATCTTGGAATTGCATTAAATTGTTCTGGACACATTACAAAATTAAGAAGAACTATGGTAGATCATTTTAGAGAAATCGAATCAGTAACAATTGAACAACTTATTGAAAAATTCGCTTTTTAGCATCATTCCAGCGCGTGACGCTGGAATCCAGAAAAAAAAGAAGAATGGATTATATTGTCAACCACTGGGATGACAGAAGGTGATGGAGCGATAGTGAGCAATACAAAAAGTTTCGTCATCCCTATTGAATCAGCTTTAAAAGCAATGTTTAAAATTGAAATTTCCGCAAGAAGAGGCAAAGAAAATCAGAAAAGGTCAGAAAATCATATTAAACAACTTGCGTAATTTAAAAAATTATGATATTTATTATACAATAGTGGGTAATATACCCATTGTAATCTGCAGCTTTATTTATGGTTGTGTAAAGCCTATTCGTGTTTTTAATATTTTGAAATGAGGTTTAGATGTCAATAACATCCGAAAAGAAAAAGAATTTAATAAACACTTACGCAATTAAAGAAGATGACACAGGCTCATCCTTTGTACAATGCGCAATTTTAACCGAGAGAATCAGTAACTTAACTGAGCACTTTAAGGTGCACAAGCATGACCATCATTCTAAGCGTGGTTTACTTATATTAATAGGTAGAAGACGCAAGCACTTAAATTATATAAAGCGTAAATTTGGTGACGAGGCCTACCAGCAATTAATAGAGAAGTTAGGCATCAGAAAATAATCGAGGAATTTTGTATGTTTGAAATTATAAAGAAATCTATAGAATGGGGTGGTCGTACCTTATCTTTAGAAACAGGGAAAATAGCACGTCAAGCTGATGGCTCAGTTGTTGTAAATTATGGTGACACTTCTATTTTAGTAACTGTTGTACGTAAAAAGAAGGAAGAAATCGTTGATTTCTTGCCTTTAAATGTACAATTTATCGCAAAAAGCTATGCTATGGGTAGGATTCCTGGTGGCTTTTTCAAAAGAGAAGGCAAGCCATCTGATAGAGAAACCTTGATTTCAAGAGTAATAGATAGAAGTATAAGACCACTATTTCTAGAAGGGTTCCATGATGAAATCAGTATAGTATGCAATTTATTAACTTATGATACGGTTAACCCTCCTGAAGTGCCAGCATTGATTGGTGCTGTTGCAGCTCTCGCAATCTCCGGTGTTCCTTTTCACTTTATTATAGCTGGAGTTTTAGTTGGATGTGATGGAAATAATAACTATATATTCAACCCTTCTGTTCAAGAGATGAAAGTCAGCAGTTTAGATCTGTTTTTATCTGGTGATGAGCATTCAATTTTGATGGTTGAATCAGAGGCGAAAGAGCTTCCTGAAGAAAATGTTTTGAACGCAATAAAATTCGGCCATGAACACCTTCAACCTGTTATTAAGCTCATAAAAGAGTTTGCTGATACAATTGGCAATAAACCCGATAGTTTCGCTCCTATCGACATATCAGACATAATGCAAGATCTTGAAAAGCACAGTAAAGATTTTGAAGAAGCATATTCACAAACAGTAAAACAAGAGCGAGCTCAAACTTTAGAAACGATCAGAAATAATATATTGAATACTCTCAAGGAAGCTGGAAAAGATGAGAAATTAATTACACAAGCGGTAAAAAACTTTGAAAGGTCTTTACTGCGTAAAATAATTAGAGAGAAAGGTACAAGGATAGATGGTCGTAAGTACGATGAAATACGTCGAATAGAAGTTGAAGTTGATATTCTATCTAGAACTCATGGGTCTGCACTATTTACAAGAGGTAGTACTCAGGCATTGGTTGTTACTGCTCTTGGTACTACACAAGATGAACAAATTGTAGATGACATTGAAGGGGATAGACGTGAACATTTTATGTTACATTATAATTTTCCTTCATTTGCCGTTGGAGATGCTTCTGCCATACGTGCACCAGGAAGAAGAGAAATCGGTCATGGTAAACTTGCTTGGAAAGCAATTCATCCTGTTTTACCTGATAAATCTGAATTTCCTTATACAATAAGAGTAGTGTCTGAAATCATGGAATCAGACGGTTCTTCTTCTATGGCAACAGTTTGTGGAACTTCCCTTGCGTTAATGGATACAGGCGTACCAATAAAGTCTCCTGTCGCTGGAATTGCCATGGGCCTCATTAAAGATAAAAACGAGTATGTAATACTTTCCGACATATTAGGTGATGAAGATTATCTTGGTGACATGGATTTTAAAGTAGCAGGAACCAGTGAAGGAATCACGGCGCTACAAATGGACATGAAAATTTCCGGTATAAGTTTTGAAATTGTTGAAAAATCTTTAGAACAAGCAAAAGCTGGAAGATTACATATCTTAGAAAAAATGAATTCAGTGATTTCAGAACATAGTGATGACGTGAAAGGTCATGCGCCAAGAATGGTATCATTTTACATAGATAAAGATAAAATTTCTGCAGCTATTGGTGCTAAAGGGAAAAATATACGCAGTGTATGTGAAAGAAGTAATGCAAAAATCGAAATAGGAGATGACGGTAAAGTTTCTGTATTTGCTATGAGTAGAGCTGAAGCTGAAATTGCAAAAAATATGATGATTGACTCAATCACAGAATTAGAGCAAGGCGCTATAGTTGATGTTAAGGTTGTAAAAATAGATAAGTCTATTGTAGAACTTGAGCTTCTCAATGGAAGAAAAGGAAAAATGCACATAAGTGAAGTAGCCAATCAGCACATAGAGTCTATTGAGAGCATACTTAAACAGGGTGACACTTTTAAAGCATTGGTGATTGATTTTGAAAAAGGTGGGTGCCCAAAACTGTCAAGACGCCGCGTTGATCAAGAAACAGGTGATTTTTTTGAAGGCGAGCTTTACAACGAAGAAAAGAAAGATGGTTCAAACGACAGAGATTATTATAATAGCCCATTTAATAGAAAATCTGGGCACCGTAAGAGGTCTGTTCATTCTCGTTATAGCTTCAGTAATAGGAATAATAGACCAAAATTTGGTAATGATGACTCATCATCAAGTTTTTATTAAGAGTAGACTTTTTGCACTGTTTCCTATTGTTCCAGTACACCGGCATTGGATCTAGAATTAAAGTGTTTGTGAACTATGCAATAGCAAAATAATGTTCATAAGCTGGATTCCAGCGTCACGCGCTGGAATGATATCTTTACACTGAACACCTTACATTGACTCCACCGCAATTTCAAATTCTCAATAAATTCAATTTTTTTTTAACAAACAGGAGGAAAACATAAGTCTTAATATTTTTCAAAGAAGAAAAACACATAGTAGAAATTTAAGTCAAGAGCAGTATCAACACCTGAAAGAACAGATAAACTGTCATTATTCAGGTTCCATAAACGCTGGAAGATCAATATTGCTTGAAGGAGGCTTGAATAGAGGAGATGAGTCTGACACCTAGGAATATGGATTTTATTGAATCCAAACACAGCTTAGCTTGCGATGTTGCTTTGGCTTTTGGTGTTCCACCATAGCTGCTTAGTATACCAGATGATAACACTTACAGCAATTTGATCGAAGCCGCCTATCCCTCTGGGAATAGACAGTTTTACCGACACTAGAGAATGTTGTCTGTCACCTAAATTCTTGCCTAACACTGAAATTTGGCGAGGACTACACTTGTCATACGACAAAGATGCAATAGAGATCTCATAGAAAAAAGACAAAAGTTGTGGAAATATGTAGAAAACGCAAGCTTCATGATGCTCAACGAAAAAAGGGAAGCATTTGGCTTACCACCACTGCCGGGTGGTGATAGATTAAGGGCTTTACACCACTCTTCAAAGGAAGTCAACTATCATGGAAACATGTATTGGACAGCAATCTTGACAATCTAAACACTAAACAACACCAAGCAGTTACCCAGAGACTTTTAACCAAAGCAATGCAGATAGGCCTCAGTGGACCTATGTGCAAAGTGTACTAACATTTAGTTAGCCATTTTCATTTTGAAAACACACTAAGGATTTTATCTATTATTCCACCTACATTTGCTTCAGATTGGGTATACTCTATCTTACCACCATTTAAAATTAGTTTTATGCCTGATCCAGGTGATATATTAACAAACTTACTACCAACAACTCCACTGCTAGTGATTAGAGCCGAGCTATCAATTGGCAATTTTATGTCTTTACTTATGCACATATCAACTCGCGCCACATAGGTAGCTTTATCAAGTGATATACCAGTTATACTTCCAATATTTACACCAGAAATCTTGACACTATCACCAACTTCTATACCGTTGGCGTTAGAAAAAAAGCCGTATATTTTATAGCAACCTTTATAGCTTCTTTTTATGTCAGACAGCTTATTTATAGCAAAGAAAGCCAGAAAAATAGTAAAGACTAATACAAACAATCCGGCAGTTATTTCAAGTATGTTTGACCTTTGCATCTTTAGTTATTAGGATTCCATTTTTCATAATAATTCTTTACTTTTTGGTTTGGGTAATATGCATCCTTTGTACCCGTTAAATTGGGGATACGCTTTATTTTTCTTTTTTTACTATTAACTGGCACTGCATCATCAGTGTAGTGAAGCCATATATGCCATTCAGGTGATAACATTGTGGGTTCAGAGATATTGCTATACATAACCCACCTTTTTCCTTCACTTGATTCATAGTAAGAATTTCCATTTTCATCTTTCCCTACAAAACTACTTTCCTTTTGTAACAGGCGATTTATTGCATTACAAATTTTAGATAACATAAGGGTATTAAAACAAAAAGTATTATATATACTAATACTTTAACAGCTTATTAACAACAACTTAATGCAATTACCAATTTTACAAGTTATTATACCAATAATTGCATCGATGCTTTGTTTTTTTACTAGAAAACACAAAGTGTCCTGGTTTATTTCTTTTACTACAACAATATTCACCCTTTTTATTTCATCGGTGCTGCTCATAAAAACATACAACGGTGAAACTATAACTTATCACCTTGGAAATTGGGCTCCTCCATATGGAATAGAGTTAAGAATCGACGTGTTAAATTCCTTAATTCTAACTCTAGTAAACTTTGTAGCGCTGATAAGTGTGCTCTATAGCTTTTATATTAATGAAAAAGAGATTAGCAAAAACAAAATCACAGGTCTTTATTCCTTGTTTCTATTGTGCTTAAGTGGACTACTTGGAATTTTAGTAACAAACGATATATTCAATCTCTATGTTTTTCTGGAAATTTCATCTCTTTCGTCCTACGTGCTAGTTTCAATGGGAAAGGATAAAAAAGCCCTGGTTGCAGCATTTGAATATCTGATTAGCGGAACAATAGGTGCAACATTTTACTTACTTGGTATCGGGCTTTTGTATTCCACGACAGGAACGCTCAATATGTCTGACATGGCTGAAAGAATAGTGCCGTTATATAATAATAACATCGTAAAGCTTGGTACATTGTTTATTTTTGTTGGTCTCTCAAACAAGATGGCACTATTTCCACTAAGCAGGTGGTTAGTTAACTCATACAGTGAGGCACCAAGTTTCGTTAGCATATTCTTTTCAGGTACAGTGACCAAAGTGATGATATATGTTTTTATCAGAATCTTTTATACTGTCTTCCATCAAAACTTCTTCTTGCTCAAATTGCCATTGAGCAATGTGATAATCATCCTTGCACTTTGCGCTATCGTATTTGGGTCAATTTTTGCAATAACTGCAAAAGATATGAGAAGACTATTTGCTCACTCTAGTGTTAGCCAAATTGGTTATATAATCCTAGTACTGAGCCTAAACTCAAAAATAGCTTTATCTGCAGCAATTCTCCACATAATAAATCACAGTATAATAAAAACATCTTTATTTATGGTTGCAGGATGTATTTCTTATAAATTTGGCACGACAAAAATAGAGAACTTATCAGGGCTCAAGAAATCAATGCCTTATATAGCTTTCGCGTTTACTCTACTCAGCCTAGCACTAGTCGGTGTACCTTTAACAAATGGTTTTATAAGCAAGTGGTATATAATAAACGTAATTATTGAATCTCATGCACGGATTTCTCTTATAGTTTTTGTTGTCGGTTCTTTCCTTGCATTGATATATACGTGGAAGGCAGTTGAGAAAATGTATTTCGAAAGTGATGCAGTGTCATGCATTGAAATGACATCGGGCAAAACCAATGATGTACCATTTCCTATGCTTTTCTGTCCACTATTTATGGCAGCTTTAACGTTAGTAGTTGGAGTATATAGTAATCCAATTCGGCTAATAGTTGAAAAGCTGGTTTTTTAATCTTCATTTTTTTCATATTTTACTATACTTCAAGGTCATAAGATTTTTGTTGTGGATAGACTAAAGAAAATTCACTGGTTATTAGTCATTAATGTAATAGCTCTGTTTTGCATTGGTATAGTTGTTCAATATTCTTCTGCTGGAGGAAAGTGGGCGCCATTTGCAATTCACCAGCTAGTCATATTTTCCTTCTTCTTTTTACTAGCTATAGCTATGTCATTCATAGAGCTAGATTTCTATTTGAAGTACGCTTATTTTTTTTATATAGCAGCAGTGATTTCGCTGCTAGTAGTAAACTTTTTTGGCTTGCACACAATGGGTGCGACAAGGTGGATAAGAATTGGACTAATTAGTTTGCAACCATCAGAATTTGCAAAAGTTGGTTTAATACTTGCCCTTGCTCGTTATTTTAATAAGCAAAGTGTGTATAAAATGATGGAATTCCAAAGGCTGCTTAAAGCACTGATATTTATTTTCTTACCCGTATTCTTGGTATTAAAGCAACCTAACTTAGGCACAGCTGTGATAATGTTATTCATAGGGGCATCAATTATATTCACAGCAATAATAAAAAGAGCTCATTTTATAATCTATGGAATAATTAGTATTCTTGTAATACCGGCTATTTGGCCTTCTTTACGTTCTTACCACAAGCAAAGGATATTATCATTTCTGGATTCGTCAGTGGATCCGCTTGGAATAGGTTATAATGCACAGCAATCTCAAATAGCCATTGGTTCAGGAGGTTTATTTGGTAAGAGTTTTGTTAGCGGAAGTCAAACTCAACTTGGATTTTTGCCAGAAAAGCATACAGATTTTGCTTTTGCAGTGCTTAGCGAGGAATGGGGGTTTTTAGGTAGTATGACTTTGATTGTACTCTATACAACATTACTTGCTATAATATTCTCTATTGCTTATAGGTCAAAAAACTATTTTTCTAAGTTAGTATCTATTGGAATTTTTGCTTTTTTTGGCGCTCACTTCTTTATAAATATCGGAATGACAATAGGTCTTTTACCTGTAATAGGAGATCCATTGCCATTCTTATCTTATGGAGGAAGTACAACTGCTGCAAGCTTAATATGTATAGGGTTATTACTCAGTTCTGTAGCATCTGTGAAGGACTTAAAACTAAAACTTTCAATTTCATCTATAGAAAGGCCTGTAGTCTGAGATATGATATCATTGATACACCTGCTTTAAGTAGATTCTTTACTACTTCAATTTTTCCTTCCTCCTTACTCTTTTCCTCACCAATTTTTAACCTTAATCTCTAGCATCATCAAGCTTCTGTGCAAGAATAGCTTTTTCATCTCGAATACGCTTTATCTCTTGCTCATAAGCTATGAATTCTTTTTCTGACTAATTAAATTTATTTAGTTCTTCATATACTTTCTTGATTATTATATCACTTCCTATTATTCTTTCCAACTCCCTTTTACTGATTTCCTCTGCATACTTGAAAAAGTAGACCCACTTTTCGGCTATACTTTCTAGTTAATTTTCCTTCGTTTTGGGGAATTTTGGCAATTTAACAAATGTAAAATAAAAATCTTTCAAATCATGCTCATTAGTCCTTTTATCTTTGATAGTATGCTTTGATTTATACTCAGACTTATTAGAATAGGATACAATCTGCTATAACAATAAAGATAAATTTTTTTAAGATCTTGGTAATTGGTTGCCTTTATCAGCTTATCTCGAATAGGCCCTAGCAGCTTAGTATTGGGCACGTTTTTCAAAGCCTTTAGTTTTAGCAACTTACATTTTGACAACTACTTGCACCTCATTTTCATCTCTACAAGTACACCAACAATACTTTGCTTTTTAGAGCAATCTCAGCATCTATTATAGTGCTTAAAGCACTCTATGTTCTTTATTTAACTTTTGCCAGTAAAGACTAGGATATCATTGAGAAAGTGAATGAGAATATCCTTATTTTTTTCAGTACCAAATATACGTTAAAAGGCTACATCATTTTTTGGGTCGAGAAATTTAGAAAAAGCCATAACAAATACAATCAAGAGGTGTTAATAATTATATATTACTCTATATAAGTTTCAACTTTCTTATGTTTTAAATTGTTGTCTCACAATTCTTTCCAGAAAATAAGATGTG
>NZ_NJBR02000091.1:0-26228 GCF_002204235.2 Wolbachia endosymbiont of Wuchereria bancrofti | reverse complement strand
AGTTTTTTGTATTTCTATAAGTTACCTAAATGATGGCTAGGCAAAAACTATATGGTTTGCAAGAAGCCTATTGTAAGTTTCGTTAATGGTGATTTCTATGTAATCATACTCTGAGTTAGCTAATAACCACCCTATTTCTGCCACTATTTTTTGCTTTATATAAATATCTATCAGCGCGTACTATAAATTTTTCAATATTATCAAGATCAGATTCTTGCATTTCTACAACCCCGATGCTTACAGTCACATTGTGTGTTGTGTTTTTATCCGAGAGTATAAAAGGTTCTGTAGCAATAATTTCGCGTATCCTTTCTGCAACAATGTATGCATCTAATATATTGGTATCTGGCATTACAACAACAAATTCCTCACCGCCAAACCTAGCTAACAAATCTGTCACTCTGATATTTTCAGAAATTCTCTTCTGTATTTGCTTTAAAAGTTCATCCCCGGCACTATGTCCAAAATCGTCATTTACTACCTTAAAATAGTCTATATCGAGTATCATAAGAGATAATCTTCTATTTTTTTCTACAGAGTCTTTAATAATGTTTCTTAAGTGTGCATCAAAATATCTTCTGTTGTAACAGTTAGTAAGCGGATCTTTTATAGACATTTCTGCATTGTTGAATAGATTCATTCTCAAAGCATCTTGATATCTCTTGCGTTTTACTTGTAAATTGACTCTTGCTATTAATTCACTTTCATCCAGGGGCACTGTTAAGTAATCATTAGCTCCTACGTCAAGTGCTTTTACTAAGTTGTTTTTATTATAATCTTCAGAAAGGATCAGAATTGGTGTATAGCGTGTTTCTACTTTACTACGAAACTCAGAACATAAACGTAGGCCGTCAGTTTTTGAAAATTGCATGTCAGAGATAATTAGATCATAGTTGTTCTCAATACCAACCTTCAATGCCTCCATTGGATCGTTCAGTATGTTAATTAACTTAAAGCGTTGCTTTAGTACATTATGTATCTGCTCTGCTTGAAAGATATCCTCATCTACAACAAGTATGTTAGAGTCAAAGATCTGATTAGAATAATCCATAATACTGCTTCCTGCTATCCCACAAATCTCAGCATTAGTTTCTCCTCTTAAACGTAGTTCATCTATAACCATTTTTAGGCGTGTGAGAGACTTAATTCTTGCAGATAAGGCAGTTTCATCTATTGGTTTAGTTAGAAAATCATCTGCACCAGCGTTAATGCCTTGCACTCTATCGTGAGTGTCATGCAGCGCAGTCACCATAATTATTGGAATATGGGTTGTCAATGGGGTGCTCTTTAAGTTCTTACAAACTTTAAAGCCGTTTATTTTTGGCATCATGATATCGAGTAATATAATGTCAGGCTGTTGCTTTGCCACTAAATCTATAGCTTCTTCACTATCATGAGCTACAATAACCGTGTAGTACTCTGCTTTTAATCGAGCTTCTAAAAGCTTAACATTAGATGGCACGTCATCTACTACTAGAATCCTCGCTGTCATTATCTTTAGGTGTATTGTCTATATTGTAAGTAGGATAAAGTTTACCATCTTTACCAATTATGTAATTTACTTTCTCGGTGTTATACTCTTTACATAACTCTTCAATTCCAGCATCTTTCAATAATCTTCTAGCTTTTGATTTTATGATTGTAAGATACCTATATGTATTCTTAATAAGGTCAATGAATACAGGTACCTTATTTTTATCAAGAACAACTATACTAACTAAAACTACAACTAAAATTTCTGAAAGACCTATACTAAACATTTTTCCTATAAAGCAAGTACTTTAATTCTTCTAATTATAAAGATTAATTTGCTTAAATCAAGTTTGGAAGCAATCATTTCATCTAAAAAACTGTTATAACGTTCTATGTAATCCTTATCATTGCAAGCCCAGGTTTGAACCTTATTTTCGTAGTTATCAGTTGCCCTTATAACTTTGACGGCTAGCTTATAGTGGTAATTGCTTAAATCATCCAATAAATCGTTAATTAAACTACGATCCCAATAAGAAGAATAACTTTTTATCTTAATAGCAATTGTCCTAATCAGATCGAACCTCAGCAGTGATTTTAACTCAAAGTATATTTTACCGGCGTCAAGGATAGACAAGGACGTTTGCTCAGCAATGGATATAACATCTAGTGCATAAGCAAGAACACATAGGTCAGCAACTTTTCTTGCTAGATCTTTATTTATATTGAGCTCTACTAAAAAAGAAGATCCATGGTTATAGGTTTTTAATAGGTGTTCGTCTAGAACGTCAGTTAAATTCTGGCCTAAAGTTTCAATTGCATCTTTAAATTTTGTAACATCATCTAGCTCCACAAAGCTAAGTTTGCCGAGATTTTTTACTAACCAAAATGATACTCTACCAATAAATTTCTGTACATTTCTCACTATTTGCAAGTATGAGTTAATATCAATCTTTCCATCCAATTTATCAATTTCTTGCCATAGGCTATTTAAACTATATAAGTGGTTAACAACAATATACACATTAACCGCTTCATACACTTTAATTCCAGTACTTTCAACTAAATTATTAATGAATATACATCCCATTCTATTCACTACATCATTTACAATACAAGTGGAAATGATTTCCCTGCGAAGTTGGTGTTTTAATATGAAATCCTTGAATTCCGTTACCATCTTTTGTGGAAAGTAATTTAATAAGTAATCGTGGCACAAGAAATCTTTTTCAGGCAAGTCAGAATGTATAATTTCATTTTTTATTGCTGTTCTAGAATAGGACATTAAAACAGAAAGCTGAGGAGAGCTAAAGCCCCCAGCTCCAGTTAACATTCTTGCTATTTCCTCATCTGTTGGAAGAAACTCTACACTTCGGTTCAATAGTCCAGATTTTTCCAAACTGAGTAATAACCTGTGGTGCTGCTCCAACCTTTCTTTAGCTTGCAAGCACTCAAAAAGTAATGCTTTTGTTTCAATTCTGTTATGGTCTTCAAGTACCTTAGATGCAACTTCATCCACCATGCTAGCCAGTATTTCATTCCTTTTTTCCAAAGAAATACTACCTCCCTTCATAACTGAGACGAATGCGATTTTGATATTAACTTCAAGGTCAGAACATATTACTCCTGCTGAATTATCAACAAAATCTGCATTGATATATCCGCCTCTTTCAGCATATTCTATTCTTCCAAGCTGCGTGCAACCAAGATTACCACCTTCTATAAACATAGAAGCTCTAATGTTCTCACCATTCACCCTTAATTCATCGTTTGCTTTATCACCTACCATATCGTGGCTTTCACTCCTTGCTTTAACAAACGTACCAATTCCTCCGTTCCATATGAAATCCACTTTTGCTTTCAACAGATATCGAATCAAATCACTCGGAGATAACGTATCTTCCATTATATCAAAGCACTTTTTCATTTCTTGAGAGACATTTACTTGCTTGCTGCTGCGTTCGAATACTCCCCCGCCCTGGGAAATCAGATCTTTGTTATAGTCCATCCAAGTTGAAAATGGTAACTCAAAAAGGCGTTTACGTTCTGCAAAACTCTTTTCTGCACTAGGATTTGGATCAACAAAAATATGCATATGGTTAAATGCACCGATTAAACGTATATTTTTTGAAAGCAGCATACCATTTCCAAATAGGTCACCAGCCATGTCTCCAATTCCAACAACAGCTACATTCTGATAAATATCCTTATTCATCTTCCAAAAGTGCCTCTGTGCTGCAATCCACGCTCCTCTAGCCGTAATACCCATCTTTTTGTGGTCATAACCTGCTGACCCACCGGATGCAAATGCATCACCAAGCCAAAAATTATACTCATGGGCTATCTGATTAGCATAGTCAGAAAATGAGGCAGTGCCTTTATCCGCTGCAACTACTAAATATGGGTCATCTTCGTCATATCTAACGACGTTTTCTGGTGGAATTACTTTACCATCAACTATGTTATCAGTAATAGCAAGCATGCCTCTGATAAAATCCCTATAGCACTCAACGCCTTTCTCTCTTAATATATTTTTATCTCTATACACTTTCTTTATTACAAATCCACCCTTTGCACCGACAGGGACAATGACTGCATTTTTCGTCATCTGAGCCTTCATAAGTCCTAAAACTTCAGTACGAAAATCTTCTGTCCTATCTGACCATCTTAAACCGCCACGTGCTAATTTCCCTCCTCTTAAATGTATTCCCTCAAAAAGGTTTGAATAAACATACAATTCGCGATATGGACGTGGATCTGGTAGACCATTTATTTTACTTGAATCAAATTTTATAGATAAGTGGGGTTTATCGTCTTGATAGTAACTGGTCCTTAAAATAGCCATTATCAAGTTAAATATTGAGCGCAAGACGTAATCATGTGAAACGTTACTGATCTCTTTTAAGAGTTCCTCGATTTTTTCTCTGAAAATGTCTGTAGTTTCTGCTCTATCAATATCTATGCTAGGATCAAATCTTACATGGAATAGCTGTATCAAATACTTTACTATTTTTGGATATTCTGAGACTACTTTTTGAATATATTCTGGGTTATAGTTAAATGACATCTGCTTTAGGTAAGCACTTAGCGCTCTCACTAAAAGCACTTCTTTCCATTCCAGACCAGCAATAATGATTAAGCTATTGAAATGATCATTTTTAATTTCCATTCTAAACACTTTCGCAAGCGTTATTTCAAATTGTTCTTTTAGAGTAATGTTGTCTATCAATTCGTCGACTCTTGACAACACAAAATGGTGTATCCATATTCCACCATTGATTTCTATATAATAACCGTTATGGGATAGAATCTTTGCTCCCAAATTCTTAGTGATTCTTAATATTTTCGACAATTCAAGGCCTCCATTACCCGGAGTGTAAACTTTTAATTGGTAATTGAGATTATCACGAGTAAGCCTTAAATCAACTTCACTAGCTCCTTTCTTCCTCACTATTTCCAATTTTTTCATATCATAATATGCATCGTGAGGTTCAAAACTCTCTTGATAGCTTATCGGAAATGCCTTGCAATAAAGGATGAATATATCTTCAACGGTGCTAAGAGTGTTATATAAATTATCTATAAAACGGTCTTCCCATTTTTCCGTAATATTTCTTAATTTATTTTCGATGCGCAAAACTTCATCGTCAAAAACACGAGCATACTTAACCTTTAGCACTACGTGCAACTTCATTAAATCATATTCATTGATAATGTGATTGTTGTAAATATCTGAACTTGCTGCGCTTATTTCATCCTTTAATATATCGCGTATCTTGAACATTAACCTTGCACTTGCATAACGCATCGGTATCAGCACTATGCAACTAATAAAGTCTCCTACCTTTCTTAAAAATAATTTGACTCTTGGCCTAATTGCAAGAGACATAATTGAAATACAAACCTTAAATAACTCATCTTCATTTGATTGGAATAGCTCACCACAGGAGAATGCTTGTAAAATAGAGATTAAAGCTTTATTGTTATGGCCACCAGGTAAAAACCCTGCTCTCTTTTCTATTGTTTTAACTTTATCCTTTATTAATGGAATAGTTCGAATGTCTTGAACCTCTGCTACAGAAGTGAATAACCCGAAAAAATGCCGTTCCTTTACTACATTACCTTGCTTATTAGATTCTTTTACACCTATACAATTCATGTATGTACGCCTATGAACTATTGAGGTTAGATCTGATCTTAATATGTATAAAGAATATAAGCCCTTAGAGGAAATCGATGAGTTCTGATACTCTCTGCTTGCTTTCATTAACCCAAGATTTTCTTCGTCATTAGGAACAAGCTTTCCATTTTTGTCGGCAATACGTTCTTGATAACCTAAAAATACGAAGTTATTATTTTTCAGCCAGACCAGAAAATCTCCACCTGATATCATTCCAGTGTAGGGTGCTGGTTGGATCTCAGTGTCAACTGCTTGGGCAATGGAAAGAAGATCTTTTGCCTCATCAAGCCTCTTGAGCATCAATGGCCAGTCTTTTACAACACAATTGACCGCCTTTAGTGTTTTTTGCAAGGACTTTCTTAGTGTATCAACAAAACTATTACTTATGCCTTTAATAATTACATATATCACTGACTCCTTGATACCATTATCCTCTTCCAAATTACAAATCTCGTTGATAAGGCCACTTTTTCTTTGGATATTAATTACACTATTACTATAGTAACATATGGTTAGGTTGTGCGACTTGATGGTAGCAATAACAGAATCAACCAAGAAAGGCATATCGTTATTTATTATCTTAATTGTAGTAAAATCGCCTTCTATTCCTGGTATGTCATTTACATTACTTACCATCAATTTGCTTTCTTCTTTTTCTTTTTTGAAAATGAAGTTATATGCATCTTCTACGACGTATAAAAGGAATTTATCATTGATCTTTAAGTCACTATTATAAACAAAATTATAAAAGTATCTGATAAACTCTTTAATCTTTGCCTTTTCTTTCTGATTTTCTTGATTAACTAGCTTAAATAAAGACTCAGTGTTAACGTTATAATCTACACACATTTTTTTAACGCAAATACACAATGAACTTAAACCTTTTTAACTAAGATTTCATTATTAAAAGCGTACACTACTAATTTATCACCTTCTGCTACTTCTCCCGATAAAACTAACTTAGCTAGATTATTTTGAATGCATTCTTGTATTACCCTTTTTAGTGGTCTTACCCCATATTCGGGATCGTAGCCAGCTTGTGCTATTAGTTCTTTAGCTTCCTGTGATAAACTTATACTTAGTTTACGCTTAACAATTATTTTTTGTAAATAAAGGAATTGAACATCTATTATTTTATAAATGTCGTCCTTGGTTAAACTATGGAATATAATAATTTCGTCAAGTCTGTTTAAAAATTCAGGACGAAATGCTGATTTAACTATTTGCATCACTTCGCTTTTTACAGAGTCAGCAACTCCTTTAAGCATTATCTCAGCGCCAAGATTGGAAGTTAAAATTAGTATAGTATTGCGGAAATCAATTAATTTGCCATGGCTATCGGTGAGCCTGCCTTCGTCCAAAATCTGCAGCAATAGATTAAATATATCTGGATTCGCTTTCTCTATTTCATCAAACAAGATTACCTGATATGGCCTTCTTCTTACTGCTTCAGTTAATCTTCCACCTTGCTCATAGCCAACATATCCTGGAGGTGCACCAATTAACTTTGAAACGGAATGTTTTTCCATGTACTCTGACATATCAAAGCGTAGAAGTGATGATTGATCATCAAACAAAAATTCAGCAAGGGCTTTCGCAAGTTCCGTTTTTCCAACTCCGGTTGGGCCCAAAAATAAGAATGAACCAAAAGGTCGATTAGTATCCTGAACACCAGAGCGGGAGCGTCTAACTGCATTACTTATTGCTTCTATTGCATCCTTTTGTCCTATTACCCTTTTTCCTATTTCATTTTCCATGCTAAGGAGTTTTTCCTTTTCACTGTGCATCATATTATCAACTGGAATTCCTGTCCACTTTGAAACAATATTTGCAATATCATCTTCAGTAACTTCTTTTTTTAAGAAGCTATCGGTAACTTTCTCCTGATTCATTAATTCATTTTCAAGCTGAGGAATTACACCATACATCAGTTCTCCTGCTTTTTCTAATTTTCCACTGCGCTGAGCTAACTCCAGCTCTTTTCTCGCATTATCTAGTTTTTCAGCTGTTTCTTGTATTCTAGCTATTTTATTTTTTTCCATTTGCCATTTACTGTTTAAGTCAGTAAATTTACTGTTTAGGTTTTCGATTTCCTCATTTATCTTCTTTAGGCGCTGCTTAGAATTCTCATCACGTTCTTTTTTCAGAACTTCTGATTCAATTTTTAGCTGTACAATCTTCCTTTCAAGTTCATCAATAATCTCAGGTTTGCTATCCATTTCAATTCTCACCCTGCTTGCAGCCTCATCAATCAAGTCAATTGCTTTATCAGGTAAAAATCTGTCTGTTATATACCTATTGGATAACATTGCGGCAGCGACTATTGCACCATCTGTGATTCTGATACCATGATGTACTTCATATCTTTCCTTCAAACCTCTTAGTATAGAGATGGTATCAGTTTCAGTTGGTTGAGAAATAAACACAGGTTGGAAACGCCTTGCAAGTGCAGGATCTTTTTCTATATGTTCACGATACTCATCTAAAGTTGTGGCTCCTATGCAGCGAATTTCTCCGCGCGCAAGAGCGGGCTTCAGCAGATTTGAAGCATCCATTGCACCACTTGTTGCTCCTGCTCCAACTAAAGTATGAAGCTCATCTATAAACAAGATAACTTTTCCCTCTGCTTTTGCAAGCTCATTGATAACAGCTTTTAGTCTTTCCTCGAACTCTCCTCTAAATTTTGTCCCAGCAATTAGTGCACCAAGATCTAAGGCTAAAACTTTTGCGTCATGTAAACCAAGTGGCACGTCACTTGCAACAATTCTATTTGCGAGCCCCTCAACTATCGCGGTTTTTCCAACACCAGGTTCACCTATCAGCACTGGGTTATTCTTTGTTCGCCTCAGTGATACTTGCATGGTTCTTCTGATCTCTTCATCACGACCAATCACGGGATCAAGCTTGCCTTGCATAGCAAGCTCCGTAACATCTTTTGTATATTTCTTCGCTGCGTTTAAATTTTCCTCGCTGTTAGGCGAATCTGCACTGCTACCTTTTCTCATTTCTGTAATAACTGAATTTAATTTTTGTGGTGTGACGCCGTTCTCTGCCAGAATTTTACCTACAGTATCATTTTTTTGTGCAGTCAATCCCTGCAATAAACGCTCAACGGTGACAAATGAATCTTTGTTCCTTCTAGCCATACCAATTGAATCTTCAAAGACTTTTGCTACTTCTCTTGAGAGTTGAAGGCTACTGCTTCCTGGACCTTTAACTATTGGAAACTTTTTTATTGCATTATTCACAGCATCAGAAATACTTTGCGCATTTCCACCACAGGCGCCTATTAAATCTTGAACTAAACCTGATTCATCCTCAAGCATCACTTTTAGTAAATGCTCAGGCATAAAAACCTGATGCCCAGTCCCCAATGCTTTCATTTGGGCACTTTGAATTAAGCTTTTTGCTTTTTCGGTAAATTTATTTAAGTCCATAATAAAGTTTAACGCATATTTCCTGGTATATATAGCAATTATTTTCTTAATTTAAAACTAGAAATTGTTCACTATCAGGTAAAAATCTATGATCGTTGTTCTTAACATATACAACTAATACTTTATACCTGCATGTATGATTACCATTTTTCACCACAAAGACCCAAAAGCTGCAAAAACTTGAGGTTAATATGCTGTAACCAAGACTCGTCAAGTATTTTTTATGTTGAAATTTGCCAGGTTATTTTTTTGCTTGATATTGACTGCGCAAAAGCCATACATGCTGCAAGCACTCAATAAGTGTCATGTTTTCTACATACATTAAAACATGGTTATTCAAGAGCCTTATTGATATTTTGTGATATTTATGGTAGAATAATATTCTAAGGTTTAGAATAAAAGCTTATGACTGAAGCTCAAGGTACAAATATTGCAGAGTGGCAAGCTCAACAGCACCACCAAGAGCACCAAGGAGAAAAGAGCGGTTTTGGTCTTGGTCACAGTGACTCTGCTGCAACAATTGTAGATGGAATGAAGTGGTTATTCAACTTTCATGAGGGGGCAATTCCCGCTTACAGCAACGTGTTTGAAAGTTTGGTAAGTGGTAATCTTGCAACGTTGTTTGGAAAGTCAGGCAATATGTTTGGCATAAAATTTTTTGAGAGTCTTGCAGAATATTTTTCAGGTGGAGATGAAGAAGATATGCCATTAGAAGGAATGGATATGGCTCATGGTAAAGATGGACCTCATCAAGATGATTTTCCACATGCTAGTGACCAAATTGCTAATGATGCTGATGGTTTACACAACATGCATGATGCAGGTGATCACTATGGTCAGTCTTTTTCACCTAGTCCTTCACCATCTTTTGGTGACGACCATAGATATGAACTTGGTGATTAAATGAATTTAATCTTAGAAATCGCTGAATAACCGTAAATAGTTGAGAAGGGACGCTTCTCCTTTCCTTAATTTATTATAATTAACGCGAGTTCGTTTTAGTGAAAAAGGTTTCAGTTTTAGGATCGACAGGAAGTATTGGAAAAAAGACTGTAGATTTACTATTAAAGAGAAAAGAAGAATATCAAGTAGAAGCACTCAGTACCTGTTCGAATTTTGCTCTACTGGCATGCCAAGCAAAACTGCTAAATGCAAGGTATGTTGCTATCTCTAATGAAAGGTTTTATAAAGATTTAAAAGAAAGTCTACTTGGTACGGGCATCAAAGTAGAAGTTGGTGCTGAGGGTCTAATAAATGTTGCTTCTCTGCCCGTTGATCTCTCAGTTGTTGCAGTAGTTGGTATTGCAGGCCTTGAGCCAGTAATGCACGTCATAGAAAGTGGTACTAAAGTCATCGCACTAGCAAACAAAGAAAGTATTGTTTGTGGTGGAAAACTATTACTTAAGAAAACTGAAGAAAAAAACGTACAGATAATTCCTATTGACTCTGAACACAATGCAATTTTTCAAATTTTGCAGAATGGCAATAAATTTGTAGAAAAGATTATACTTACTGCTTCTGGTGGGTCATTCTTGAATTATAGCCTTGAGCAATTAAGAAATGTTACAGTAGGTCAAGCACTCAGTCATCCTACTTGGAACATGGGAAAGAAAATCTCAGTTGATAGTGCAACTATGATGAACAAAGCGCTGGAGATAATAGAAGCACATAATTTATTTAATATTAGCCCAAACAGAATTGAAGCAATAGTACATCCTGAATCGATAATACATGGAATTGTAATTTATAAGGATGGTTTCAATTTTGCTGTGCTTGCAGAGGCTGATATGGCAATTCCCATTTCATATGCTCTGTCTTGGCCAGAAAGGTCAGCTTTGAGTTATAAATTAGATTTAACAAAGCAAAAATTGACCTTTCAAGAACCAGACCATAAGTGCTTTCCTGCGCTAAAGCTTAGTATGGAAGTGTTAAATTCCTCCTCTCCACACACAAATAGCATAGTACTTAATGCTGCAAATGAGGTAGCTGTTGATAAATTTTTAAAATCACGAATTGACTTTTTGGAGATAATAAAAGTAGTAAAGTTAACAGTAGAGAATTTTGACAGTTACACTGACATTAACTCATTATCCGATATAATAAACATTGATCTTGAAAGCCGTGCTATTGCAAAAGAAATTATCAAAAATAAAGTTCTTGTGTATAGCTAAAGTAATTAGACTTGCCAAAATGCGTTTGCAGTTAGAATTCTTAAACTGTCATGGTAGCTGATAGAAACGAAAAATTTACTTAACAAACCACGCCAGCTCCCTTATCGTAACATCGAAGCTATTTATTTAGCTTCAGTCTGTGCAGATAAAATAACAAAAAACTCGATGTACTTAGCGTCTCATGTTTAATTTTTTGCACTATATGTACCTCATGTCTTTACAAACTTTCAAGGTTTTCACCTAATATAAGCTGAAGTGCACTTGTTAAAGCATTTGAAACAGTAAAAAATGCTGATTTATAAAGTTAATATAAATAACTAGTTACTAACGGGTTTTCTTGCCTTTTTTTTGTTCAGTAAATTTCTTAAAATTTGTAGCTGAAGCAATTTAGGAGCAAACGAAAATAGTGTCACACACTAGCATGATAAGAAGGGGGTATGGACAACAGGAGAAGGAAATTGGGATAACAGAAATAAGGTATCATGCCAGTGCTTTTTCCTGTTCAGCTACTTGGATGATGGAGATGGTAGATTTTAATGATCCAGGATATACTCTTTTGTTAAAGGAGATCGAGCATTTTCAAATATCTCTTGAACACTTCCGGATTCAACAATTTTACCATTACAAAAGAAAATTATGCTGTCAGATAACTTTTTAGCTTGTTTCATTGAATGAGTTACCATAATTATGGTAAATCTTAATTTCAGCTCTTGTATAAGATTTTCGATTGCGTTAGTTGCCATTGGATCAAGTGCAGAGCATGGTTCATCCATTAACAAAATAGTTGGCTTCACTGCAATCGCACGGGAAATGCATAGCCTTTGTTGTTGGCCACCAGATAAATCTAGTGCACTGTCTTGCAATCTATCTTTTAACTCTTCCCATAAACCAACCTTAGTTAAACTGTTCTCCACTATTTCATCTAATTTTTGTTTATTTTTTACCATGCCGTGTAATTTTGGCCCATAAGCAACATTGTCATATATTGATTTTGGAAAAGGATTTGGCTTTTGAAATACCATACCAACTTTTGCTCTAAGTAGCACAACGTCCACGTTGCGTGAATATATATCACCTAGTCCGTCAATATCTAGTTTACCGGCAACTTTGCACCCCGGTACATAGTCATTCATACGATTAAAACAACGCAAGAATGTCGATTTACCGCACCCGGATGGCCCGATAAAAGTAGTAACTTTTTTCTTGCAAATATCCAAATTTATATTAAATAAAGCTTGCTTAGAGCCATACCAGAGACTTAAATTTTTAACAGAAGCATGTGTATTATTCATATCACGTCCTGCATTGAATAGAGCCCTGGAGTTTCTCTTTTATTTTCATATAGCCATATTGCTGCTCGAACAGCCCCTCTAGCAAATGTTGTGCGATCAATTGCTTTGTGATTTAATTCTATTCGTTCATCGGAATTGATAAACATTACACTGTGATCTCCTACCACTCCACCTCCACGAGATACTGCAAAACCTATCTTCCCCTTTTCTCTTATGTTTGAACTATTATGTGAATGTTGGTAGGGTTGAAAATCCACTTTTAGAGCATTGGCAATTGCTTTGCCAAATTCTATAGCTGTTCCAGATGGTGAATCTTTTTTTAAGTTATGGTGCATTTCCCAAATTTCAACGTCATATTCATTATCCAAAAACTCAGCAGCTTTTTTTACCAATTTCAGCAGCACATTAACTCCAACACTCATGTTTGCCGACCATAATATCGGAATTTTAGCGGCATACTCTTTTAAGTTGATACTTTCTATTCCAGTTGTACCACTAACCAGCGGTGTTTTAAATTTCATAGCCGCCTTAAGGCAGGCTAACATACATTCCTTAGTTGTAAAATCTATTACAACGTCAGATGACTCAAATACATCACTAATAGAACTTGTAACTTTAATTCCTAAATTGGAACTGTAGTATACAGCTGACCCAATATCTGAATCTATATACTTACTGCCTAAACGGGCAACAGCACCTGCTATTTCGACTTGGGTATTTGTAATTAATTCATTGAGTATCCTTTTGCCCATTCTACCTGAGCAGCCTATTACTCCAACTTTGATTTTCATAAAGCTTATATTAGGCTTTTTTTAAAGCTTTGTCATTTTTATAAGATATAAAATTTTCTTATTGAGCTATATACCAAGTTGCTCTGCCTTCTTTTTTCTATGCTGAGTGATGTGATTACTCTTTACAAGATTGGATACATACTTCTTTAAGGTACTTCGATTTGCTTTAGTAATATTTTCTAAATCCTGCATTGTAAGACGTTCATGTTTGCTAAGTAAAGCCAATATTTGAGCTGAAAGTGACAGTAAATAGAAATTTAACATTTTTTTATGTTGACACCTTTTGTTCGAGGTGAGATTTTTTCTTTTGTAGTGACCTTAAGAAGAACATAAGCTATGGGTTAAAGTCATAGCTACCAGCCTTTAAAGATTATTGAGTACGGCGCAAAGCTAAGTAATAACTCTCCTTATTACTTTCAATTATACTCTCAAGAGAACTATAAGGTACGTAGTCATATCCTAACTTTAGCAACAAGAGAGTTGTGAGAATACATGATAACCTGCCATTTCCATCTTGAAAAGGATGGATAGCTAAAAAAGTAACTATAAAGATGATGGTAATTAACAGAGGTTGTAGTGGTTTCGCTTCTAATTGCTGGCTAGTCCAATAAGTAAGTTCTCGCATTTGTATCACTGTTTCAAATGGAGAAGCTATTTCAAAAATTATGCCTAAGCTCTTTCCAGATTCATCAAACGCTTTAACATGATTGGAAAATTTCTTATATTCTCCCATGTACCTCTGATCTTTAATGTGAAAATTGTAAAAGCCAAATATGAAACTGTTTTATAATGCTCTCTGTAAATGGCGTATTTTCAAAATTTTGGAATACTTTTCCTCGCACATACGCATATCCGGCTATTTCTGTTCATCTCGAGAACGGAATGAGTGTGTATCAAGTTTGAATAGTAGTTGCTCAACCTCATGGTCTGATAGCTTTACCCATTCAATACAAGCAGAAGAACTAATGCTTTCGGTCGTTACAATTTTCTTGAACATTTGTAAACATCCTGGAGCTAAATTACCAAATAGTTGCCATACTCCTTTAAATTCATCAATTTCAGTAATTAGTTTCAGCATTTCAGGTATTATTGCAACTTTTGAAATGCCAAACTATTCGTATTTTTATCTAATTATTTATATTCGATTGTATCCGAAAATATCCTATTAGTAATAGCATAAAACGCAGAGAGCACACTGAAGTTGATGGGTACAAAAGCTATTTTGTGTCAAAATATAATATTTTGATGAAATTATAAGAAAAACTTAACTAAACTAGCTTGGGTTCACTGACAACCATCATTCTGCTACTTATTGGCAGAATCTATGATGAGATACCACGAATGAATTGCAGTATGACGAGGGAAACCTTACTTATTTTAGCTATAGGTTCCAATGTCAGCCATTTGCAGTACATGTTGAAAAATCATTCTATGATCTAAATCAGTTTTTTTACAGGTAACTTCTAAGCTTATTAAGCTTTCTAAGATCTTCTTGAGTTCTGAAAGTTGAAAAATTTTCAGGTGGGATTTAAAGCTTTGCAATTGTTTAAAAAACAACGGAGGATTTAGCTGATCAATCGCAACCTGTTCATTCATTCCACCTTGTATTGACAGCAAAACATTCTCAAGGCGTAGGAAATAATTTGATATAATACGGATTAGTCCTATTGGTGAGAAATTTTCTTGTAATATCAATGTATCGGAAATTTTGATGAAATTTGCCATATCTTTGTTTGCTATAGCAGAACACAAATTATCAGGTGTAACATAATCATTGCTAAAAGTTGAAAGACACAACTCTATATCAGCTGGTTTGAGATCTTTTCTCTCTCCTAGATATAAAACTAATTTCTCAAGTTCTGAATGTATAGGTAGATTGCTATAATTGAAGTAGGACTGTAAGTGGTAAATTATCTCATTTGTATATTTTATGTCGTTTCGTTTCAAGTAGCTTGATATAATATCGTAAAGGTTACTACCGCTATTCTTATAACAAGCAATTACGCCAAAAGTTTTTGAGCTTTCTATGTAACTTTTAATTGTGGAATTATATGAAAGATCAGTTGCTATCATTATTACATAACGACCACCTGCATTGTAATCCAATACATTTTTTAACTCTTTGGATATATTCCCAGTTACATTTATTAGCTTAATTAGTTTCTTACTAGTAAACATCGAAATGTTTGCCAACTCAGAAAGTAATAGATCAGGTGACTTATTCACCATTGCGAAATCCATCATCTGAACTGAATACTCACTCAGACTAGCAACTATTTCTTGCGTGAAAAAATCAACTTTGCTATTATCACTTCCATGAATTAATACACCACTTAAAGTATCTGGTTTCTCCAGGAATTTTTTGATCTTAGACGATGTGACCTTCATGCACTCTATATAATATCATTGTCATGTATATGAGTGGCTAATTCATTTTGCTGTATGTAAGCTAAAGATTCTGAATCTTCTTGTACAGCACTATGTGTATCACTCTCCGTATTCTGTGTGTCATTTGATACATCTGTTTCCCTGAGAATATACTTGCGGTAAAACTTTTTCATAGGTTGAGATACATACTTTGAAAACAAACCTTCTTCAGCCATATTGTTTACTCCACAAAATTAAAAATTTATCGCTACCATAATAAGGGTAATATAGCAAAAACTATTTAATCCTAAAGTAGCTGTACCATATAACTAATACATTACAAAATCATCAATACTTGAAAATGAAATTAAGCTAATCTATTTAACATTAACCTTATAAAATAAGCAATGATTAAATATGTAGTTGCAGTAAGTATAATTGCAGGTCCTGTCAATAAGTCAAAACTTGCAGATAATATAAGCCCTGATATTCCAGAGATCAAAGAAAAAACTGTTGCAACGATAATCATCTGCATTGGAGTTTTTGAGATAAGCCTTGAAGATGCTGCTGGTATCAACAAGAACGCAGCAATGAGTAGTATTCCTATTAATTGAGCAGACGCTGCTATAAATATGGCAAGAGTAATTAAAAATTCTAGCCTAACCAAATTTACATTAACTTTTTCAACTATTGCTAAATCTTGGTTAATTGAGATTATTAGCCAATAACGCCATCTAAATATTAATATCAGGACAACTACTATTGAGGTTAAAGAAATTAATACTATATCACTCTGTTCCAGTGTTAATATGTTGCCAAATAGTGAACTAATAATGCTACTATTGCTTGATGGAAGAAAGGACATAAGTATTAAACTTGATGATAAAACTACATTAGTAACGATGTTCAATATTGTATCAACAGAATATAGCCTATTAAAATTAAGGGAAAGTAGTATAGCAAATACAATTGCAATAAGCATTATGCTTATTGATGGGCTAATCTTAAAGATTAAAGCCAATGCAATTCCAAGCAACGAAGAATGAGACAAACTATCACCCAGATATGATAATCTTTGCCATATCATAAATGACCCTAAAGCACCTGTTACTAAGCTAATTATTACTATCGCAATTAGGCTATTGATGAAGAAATCCTGTGTAAATATTTCAAACATGCTATATTATCTTTAGATAAGTAACAACAAACCTGTCTTCAGATATCAAAACATTATGGGTTCTGCATGCTGCGTCAGTTGTCATAAATTCAAAATTTAAACCTTTTTGTTCTATAAGGTAGGACTTCACTGAAGAATTTGGTATATTGCGTGTTTTACCAGTACCTATTAACAAAATTTCTATTTCCTCTGTTAAAAAAGATTTAAAATGTTCCTTGCTATTTATACCACTTTCTTTTAACTTAATCACCTTTTCAGGAAAAATTATAATTGAGCTATGATATTCTTGATCATTCACCAAAAATTTTCCTTCGCTGTAGCCATTTATAAAGTTTTTACTCTTAGAAACTAAAGGAATTATATCCATAAATCAAACTATTAATTGAGCGTCACATACCCACCATTCTGGCTGCTTTTCTCTGATATTAACTGCAGCAGTTTTTGCATTTTCTTCACTATCGAATATTCCAAAACATGTTACACCACTACCTGACATACGAGAAAGTATGGAACCTTCTTGTGACTCTAATGCTAATATCACATCTTTAATTTCAGGGACAAGACTTATTGCTATTTCTTGAAGATCGTTTTCTGTCTCTTTAAGGAGTTTTAACAAATCTTTCTCAGTGTCATCTCTCCATTCAATTGGCTTGGAAAAGTTCCCTTCATATTTAGAAAATACTTCTGGTGTACTCAAGAACTTTTTTTTCGGTTTTGCAAGTACTATATTTGTAGGCAGGGAGAATTTATTAATATGACATAATTCCTCACCAATACCTCTAACCAAAACTGGCTTACTATCTATACTTGCAGGAACATCAGCACCAACGCTTAAAGCTATTTCATTTAGGATTGGTCTATCAATTTTCCATAATTTTCCTAGCGTACGTATCACAGCTCCAGCATCTGAAGAACCACTACCTAGACCTGCAGAAGTTGGTATGTTTTTTACAACCTTTACAGTGACTTTAGTACGTGCAGGAGCGTGCCTAAGTAATAGATTAACTGCTCTCATTACGGTATTGTATTTGTTACTTATTTTGAGCTCAGAATTTACAAATTCGACTATAGGATTGTCATACCTGAAATCCTTTTCACCTACTTTTATTTCCAAGAAGTTGGAAAGATTAGCGAAGACAAATAAGCCTTCGATCAAATGATACCCTGTTTCTTTTTTTTCTACAACATGCAAAAAAAGGTTAATCTTTGCAGGAGCCTTTACACAAAAACTTTTCATTTATATATCTTCACTAACACCTTATAATATTATACATATAATGCTATTTTAGTCAACTTTTTACAGTTTTCATACTTCTGATGAAACCAGATATCATAAATCCTAATTTTTCTGTATGGGTGAATGCATCCGCTGGTACAGGCAAAACGAAAATCTTAATAGATAGAGTATTAAGACTTTTACTAGAAAATAAAAGGAATATTTGCTGCTTAACATTTACCAATGCTGCAGCAAACGAGATGGAAGGTCGCATTCACAGTATACTCAGTAAATGGGCAGTTTGTTCAGATAACGAACTAGTCGCATCTTTAGAACAGCTAAACCTCTCTTTACTGTTGCTTCAGCATCACCCGTCATCCCAGCCTTTCCTATCATCCCAGTGCTCGACACTGAGATCTAGATGGCCGCAGATAAAAAATAGCGAAGTATTTAATCATTATTTAATCCAAGCAAGGAGGCTTTTCTCTGAGCTGGAAAATCTTGATTTAACTATACAGACTGTACATGCCTTTTGTTATAAGTTAATTTCTAGCTTTCCTGCAGAAGCTGGCATTGTCCCAAATTGTACGCTGAGCGAATGTAAGGAATTACACTCCATTGTATTTGATAAATTACTTCATAATGAAGCTGTGCAAGATAGTATAAAATTTATTGCAGCCGAGGTTGATGAAAATAAGTTACGCGATTTGCTTTATACTTTGTGCATAAAAAGATCGGTGTCAGTAAACGATCTAGAATATGTCAAAGGTAAACTGAGTGCTCCAGATAAAATTCATGGTTTACAGAGTGAAGCGACTGAGCAAATAGAAAGATTAGTCGAAATATTAAGTAAAGGCAGTAAACGAGATCAGAATTACAGCAAGATGCTTGATCTTACATCTTCTCCTGTTATCCAAGTAGCTGATGCTAGAATCCAAAAATTAGATTCCAGCGCCGCGCGCTGGAATGACATCAGCATAGAAAACTTAGTCAAAGTATTTTTAAAGTCAGAATCGTGCGAGAAAAAAAGCATATCATCCATTATAACGAAGAGTACTTTGGAGAAATTTCCAGGTGCAGAGCAAGTAGTAGAAAATATTCAGCATGCAGTATTTACTCATGTAAGAGATATAAACTCTTATCAAATATTCAAAAGAACCAGTAGTTTGCTGGATATATTTAAAGTATATATTGATTTATATAATAGTGAAAAGTCAAAGAATGCACTGCTTGACCATAATGATATAATCGATTTAGCAACAAATCTTCTCAGCAATCCAGATTATAAAAACTGGATATTGTTTAACTTAGATCAAAAAATAGATCACATTCTTGTTGATGAGGCACAAGACAATAGCATCAGTCAATGGAAAATTATAGCAAATCTCTGCGATGAATTTTTTATCTGTAATGATAAAAAACGAACCTTGTTTGTTGTTGGTGATGTAAAACAATCTATTTACAGATTTCAGGGGGCAAATCCTCACCTATTCAACTACATGCAACAATACTTTCATACAAAAACTGGTGGTAGAGATTGGATATCATGTCAGCTTGAAAAGTCATTTCGCTCAACTCCGGAAACTTTAACACTTGTAGATAGGTTATTTAACAACTTCCGTGAAGAGATATCTTTTGTTGACAGTGAAATAAAACATATTCCATATAGAAAAAATGATCAGGGATACGTTGAAATCTGGCCGTTGTTGCCAAGATGCAAAGAGGAAGAACAGCAAGCTTTACAAATTCATTTGATGCATAGGAGAGATTATATAATAACAGATCGATTGCTTGCCCAGGCAATAGCTCACAAAATTCACAACTGGTTAAATGAGGGGCGAATTTTAGTCGCTAAAAATCGCCATATAGAACCAAGAGACATTATGATCCTGGTACGACAGCGAAATATGCTAGTTGATTACGTAATAAGTGAACTTAAAAAAGCAAATATACCAGTTGTAGGACGGGACTATTTTAGAATTATGGACTACATAGCTGTGCAAGACTTGATAGCTTTGACTGAATTTTTACTTCTTCCAACAAATGATTTGGCTCTTGCAAATGCTTTAAAATCGCCACTATTTAATTTCACTGAAGATGATTTATTTAACATTGCATATGACCGTAAAGAACAGTCGTTATGGGAAAGACTTCAGAGTTATTCTGAAGATATCTATAGTAAGTTAAACGATCTCATTAACTTATCTCACATAGAATCACCTCTTATGTTATTCACACATATACTTCGCACAGGTAGGAAGAAATTTGCTGCAAGGCTAGGTCTTGAATGCTTTGAGGTCCTAGATGAATTTATGAACCTTGTGTTACGATTTGAAAACCCATCTCTTCAAGCGTTTGTTCAGTGGATAAAGGAAAATAACCCGGAGATTAAAAATGATGTGCAATTGGAACGCAATGCTGTGCGAATAATGACAATTCATAAATCAAAAGGTCTGCAAGCTCCCATAGTATTTTTGGTTGATACAAATACAGTACCAAGAAACAGTGAAAGCATTGTTTTTGATGCGGTGGGAGCACCATTTTTGTGTGGAAAAAACAACAACACTTATTGTGACCAAGTGAAAAGGGAAAAGAAACTGGAGGATTATAGCGAGTATTTGCGTTTGTTATACGTGGCACTCACGCGTGCTGAGGATGAGTTATACATTTTAGGTAAAGAGCCAGTACAAAAGGGTTCTTGGTATGATTTAATCACTAAATATGGAGAGCCGTATGAGAAGAAATACATGGAGTTACACCAAATATTTAAAGAAAAAGTTGAGGTATTATGTGTAAATGCAAACTATCCTTACATTTACAAAAAACGTGATTATTTTAACATTCCTGCTGTTTCGCCTCCACCGAATTTATCAATTTTGTTCCAGCACTCTCCTTCACCATCCCAGTATCCTCCCCTATTATCCCAGTGCTTCGACACTAGGATCCATTCTTTTTCTTCACTAGATCCCAGTGTCACGCACTGGGATGACAAGGAAAGGAACACCGGGATGACAGATGGCTACACAAGAGGCTTGATAATTCATAGCATATTGCAGTATATGCCTAAGATAGAGAAAGACAGGAGAAAAAATTGGATAAGAAAATATCTTGATAATATAAACATAAGGAAAAATAAGGATGAAATTTATAGAAAAATATTAGCCTTTAATGAAAAATATGATTACCTGTTTGACTTAGATGGTAAGTCAGAAATTACACTGAGTGGAACAATCAATGGCAAACCGGTATTAGTACGATTAGATAAGCTATGCATAACGCAGGATAAAGCAATTATAATTGACTATAAATCACACCGTAACGTTTCTGTTTCCTCATTAAATGAAATAAAAAAGCAGATGTTGATCTATAAAACCTTAGTACAAGAGATATGTCCAAACAAGCAGGTAGAGTGCATGGTTATTTGGGTGGAAGATTTAACCATTCAATCTGACTTTTGATGGAACTTGATTGCAAGAGAATGTGATTGAAGCCTTGCCAGTTGGTGTATGTGCCACGAGCACTATTAATTCTCCTTTTTTTAAAGCCACCAGTTATATGTTTAATGTCTATGCAGTATTTTCCTAGCCTTCTCATAAATATTATCTCTGCGCCCTAATGTAACTATGGTTACTTCATATTCTAAGGTGTTTACATAATATATATACGGTAATCACCAACTCTTAATCTTCTGCATCCTTTGAGGTTGCGGCGTAAATTTACCAAGATTAGTAGGACCGACTATAAGCCGCTCATTTATTGCATCTACAACCCTTGACCACTGTTTTCAGAAGATCTAGAAGATCTTCCTCAAGAACATTGTCTAAGAAGATAATAGTGTATTTCAATCTACGTCCTTGCTTTTAGTCTTTTTGCACTTCCAATATCATATTCATCGGCAACCACAGATAATAAAATACCTTCCTCTTCATGCTTAACTGCTTCTCTAAGTAGTTTATCTGCTAATTCTTGAGCAGACTTGCTTGGTAAGTTCGGATAGTTCAGTAAGATGCTGTAAAATTTCTTTGCTGAAAGCTATATTAGTACTTGAATCTGCTATAAATTTTACCAGAGTCTACTACTATAGTTAGTATATAGCATTTTTTTTATTTTTCAATAATAAAAGTTACTAAGTATGTGAATAGGGTTTTGAGTACCTGTGTTAATAAATTATTAAAAATTTAGTATATACTATAATTGATTTGTCATTCGTGGTAAATAGCTAGTTGCTGCCGTATCTCACATAGATTTCACTAACACGTAACGGCTCTGTCTGCTACTTTCATGACAGGCAAGAAGTCCCATAACGAAAGTAGATTGAATTTTTAACCATTCAGAAAAAAGGTAAAAGAAACCCCAGTCATTGTCTATTTTCAGTATTGGCGTTTTTTAAGTCTTAAACGCTACAATTTAGCTGTTTTTCAAAATAACTGATTGGGGCTATAAATATTTAAGAAACTTGCCAAGCAGAAAAAAAAGACAAGAAACGCCTGCAGTAGCTAGTCACTAATTCTTTATTTTAAAAATTTGCGTTGGGTGATGCCTAAAACACTTTATAAGCGCGTTTCAGCTTGTATAACTAAAAACCTACAATTTTATAAAGACGTACAGTGCATATAGTGTGAAAAATTAAACAATAATACACCAAATACAAGACTTTCTTGTCATTTTAATCTACACAGATTGGAAAGTCATATGAAATAGCTCCATTACCACGGTAAGAGAGCTGGCAAAGTTTGTCAAGTAATTTTACAGCCATCTACTTCATTTTAATGTTACTTGAAAAGTTTACACTACTGCTAGCGGAATGACAGTAATTAAGTTACTGTAGCTATAAAAGCTTTTTACAATAACCTATTTTCCTTGAAACTAAAGTAGCTACTGAATGTAACAACATGTGGTCTATTAGTTCTATTCTTACGCTTTTGCAAGCTTCTGCTAGCTACCTAGTGAGGGATATATCGCTACTTGAAGGTTGTATATTTCCACTCGGATGGTTGTGGGATATTACTATGGATGTTGAACCAATCAAAAGAACACGCTTGATAATATCTTTGACATAGAGAGGAGTTTGATCTATTGTACTAATGTTTTGCAGGTCTTCCGCTATTAGGCAATATTTTTTATTTATGTAAATGACATGAAAGTTTTCCTTATTGAGGCTTCCTATACTTATTCTTAAGTAATCAAGCAGTTTTTTCTAATTATTGATTATAGGCAGATCCTTTTTAAACTGCTAAAATTTTCTATCAAACTCTTTGCTACCGGCTTTACGTCAATTCTACTGTATGTTAAGTGCAAAATGTGCTCTAAAACTTCATAGTAGTTGAGTAGCGATTGTCTATTATCTAAAACAATTTTCTCTCTCAGGCGCTTTCTGCGCCCCTTTTTATAATCTTTGACCATTAATGAATCGCTCATTGTGTATCTCTTATAATAAGAAATTAGATCCTTAAGTAAAATATTTAATAATTTTTTTTTCCAGCGCACAATGCTGGCTACTTGAATGACAGGTGCGTATAAGAACTTGACTTATGTGCTTTATGTTCCTAGAATTTTTATTTTCAACCCTACTTATAATGTTAATAATGGTATTGAGTATATTTCAAATAATATTGGTTGTTATATTAGTAATTTTAGTACTCTTGCAGCCACCAGGAAGTAGCTCACTAAGCGGCTTTAGCAATTCGCAGCAGGGACTCAATTCAATAATTCCAGTAAAATCTTCTGCGAATCCGCTTAGCAAAATAACAGCCATAGTTGCTGGGTTGTTTATTATGAATACATTACTATTGTCAGGATTGTGTTCAAAAGATGTACATAAAAAATCGATAGCAGAGAAAATTATATTGGAAAAACAACAAGAAAATGAATCTACTTCTGTTCCCTTTGAGAATTGATGAAAGAAGCTAAATTTATTTTTGTAACAGGTGGGGTTGTTTCATCACTTGGCAAAGGTTTGGTTGCTTCAAGTGTAGGTGCACTTCTTCAAGCTCACGGCTTTAAAGTTCGCATTAGAAAACTTGACCCATATCTAAATATTGATCCTGGAACAATGAGCCCAACCCAGCATGGAGAGGTATTTGTTACTGAAGATGGTGCCGAAACTGATTTGGATCTTGGGCATTATGAGCGTTTTACTGGAATTAAAGCAACTAAAGACGACAATATAACAACTGGTAAGATGTATCATGAGTTATTGAAAAAGGAAAGACGTGGTGATTATCTGGGCAAAACTGTGCAAGTCATTCCTCATGTAACGGATTTAATCAAGTCATTTATTTTTAATGGTACGGAAGGCTTAGATTTTGTGATATGTGAAATTGGTGGGACTGTAGGTGATATTGAAAGTCAACCATTTTTGGAAGCCATACGTCAAATTAGCTATAAACTCGGAAAACAAAGAGTTATTCTTATTCACTTAACCTTGGTACCATATCTTGCTGTAGCGCAAGAATTAAAGACAAAACCAACACAGCATTCAGTTCGAGAGCTAAATTTTGCAGGGCTGCAGCCAGATATTATATTATGCCGTAGTGAAAAAGAAATTTCTGATAATCAGAGAGGGAAAATAGCCAATCTTTGTAATGTTTCTTTATCTAATGTAATATCCGCTCCTGATGTAAGCCATATATATGAGCTACCTGTCTTATATAATCAATGTGGACTTGGTACACAAGTTTTGGAACATTTTCATTTAAGTAAACCAAAACCAAGTTTGATTGGGTGGAATCAAATAGTGCATTCTATGAGGCACCCAATGCAGGAAGTTACTGTGTCTATAGTAGGGAAATACATTGAATTTCCTGATACGTATAAGTCACTAGTTGAGGCATTAAGTCATAGTGCAATTAGTAATAAAATTGAAGTAAAGATAAATTGGGTTAACTCAAGAGAGAAGAGCGGGAAACCTATAAACAAAAAGCTTATGGGGGATAAACTAAAGAATTCTCATGCAATTCTTGTTCCAGGGGGTTTTGGTGACGATGGGATAGAAGGTAAAATGTTAGCGATAAGTTACGCCCGCACAAATAATATTCCATTTTTTGGAATATGCCTTGGTATGCAGCTTGCGGTCATTGAATTTGCTCGCAACGTTATTAAGTTTGAAGATGTACATTCTGAAGAGTTTTATACTTGTAAACACCCAATCATTAAGCTAGCTGGTGATAAAAACGTTGATCTTGGTGGAACCATGAGACTTGGGGCATACAAATGTAATATAAATCCAAATTCTAAAATGGCAGGTGCATATAGCGGTACGATTATTTCAGAAAGACACAGGCATAGATACATAATTAATTTAGATTATAAAGATGATTTAGAGAAGAATGGACTGATATGCAGTGGCATGTCAGAAGATGGAACATATATAGAAGCAGTGGAGTTAGAAAACCATCCATGGTTTATCGGTGTTCAATTTCACCCAGAGTTCCAATCGAAGCCATTTTCTCCTCATCCTCTCTTTGTATCATTCATTAAGGCAGTAGTTAATAAAATTAAAAAAACAGAAGGTTAACAAAGGAAAGTGTTTAAGTGTCAATATATGGAGTTTGCCGTAGAGCAAGCTAAGCTTGCCAAAAAAAATGGTGAGATTCCCATAGGAGCTGTGATAGTTAGTGGAGACGATATCATTTCTTTTGCACATAATACATCCAATGATCCAACTGCACATGCAGAGATGTTAGTGATCAGGCAAGCATGCGAATTGCTTTCAACATCAGTACTTTGTAATGCTGACATGTACGTAACATTAGAACCATGTCCGATGTGTGCTCAAGCTATTTCCTTTGCAAGAATTAAACGATTATACTTTGGAGCCTATAATTCAAAAGGTGGAGGAATTGAAAATGGTGCTAAAATATTTCAATTTTGCAGCCATGTACCTGAAGTTTATGGTGGGGTATTGGAAACAGAGTGCTCTTTTTTGTTAAAAGATTTTTTTGAAAAATTGAGGGACTCTACCAATTATTATTAGATTTCTTGTATAACCATACACCTAATAGCATTCTATCATTCTGCCTGCGTTAGGTTAATTGATGAGTGTCTTCTAATCCTGCAATCCTTTCAATTTCACTGATGGAAAGACCAGTAAACTTGACAATAGTGTTGGTATCAACATTATCAGCC